>NZ_JBNPLM010000030.1:0-20300 GCF_050313495.1 Collinsella sp. SGI.178
GCCCGCTGTCCTGTTACTTTTCCGGGAGTGTAGCCACAACTTCGGGACACTTTGTCCACAAGTCGGAGCGTAGGACGAGGGACGGGGGCTTTCATATACGCCCAGTCTGCTGTTGAAACCAGACCTGTGCTTACGGCTCTACGCCACGCAAGCACAGCCCTGTTTTCCTGCCGCTTCAAATGCCCTTGCCCTCCCCGGCGGCAACGGCATTTTCACGGCAACGCCGACAGAGCGTATAACACACTACACTTTGCTTCGCAAAGTCGTGTGCCAAATGGGGGCGTTGCCCCCTTTGGAAACCCCCACAAGAAAAGGCGGTACGCTACCCCTCCACGGGGCGCATACCGCCTTTTCTTGTTATCCAGCCCTCCGGCTGTATCGGTTGAGCAAAAGTCAGCGTGGGATTGATGTGGTATCTTTATCTAAGTGAACCCCCGCACTCCCAGTTGCTGATGGTCTGGCGCGACACGTAGATGCGCTCCGCCAGATCGTCTTGGGACAGTCCGAGCTCCGTGCGATGCTCCTTGATGTGCGAGCCCAGCTCCATGCGTTTGCTCCCTAGAGGGTCGGGGTGACCCCTGTCGAGAGCCACCATGTCATTGACGCGAGCATCGTACCATCAAAGGTCTTTATATTTGACCCCCACGGGGCAAAATCGAGCTGTCAAAAGGCTTTATATACGACATCTAGCTGGGAAAAGAACGGTCCCCAAAGGCGGATGCCTCCGGGGACCGGTTGGTGCGTATAGAGGGGGCGAGCTTGCTTTGGGTTGGTGTTGGCCCCGCCGTTCGGCTCGACTTTGGAGCGGCGGGGCTCAGCTCTGCCTCGACCGCGGCGCGGGGCGCGGCTTTGTCCCGACGTCGGCAGCGGCCGAGCCCTGTCTTCCAGCTTAGCCCTCCTCGCCTTTGGGTGCGTCCTTGGACGAGGGCTCTTTCTTCGGCAGCCTTCCCGCGCGTTTGAGGGCGTCTCGCAAGATCCATTCCACCTGACCGTTGGCGCTGCGCATCTCATCGTCCGCCCAGCGTTGGACGGCCTCCCAGATAGCGGGGTCTATACGGAGTGGATACTGCTTGCGTGCCATGACGTGCCTTCTTGTCGAATGTGCAATTCTGCACCCGTCCCAAATTACTCATTGGTGTTGGGGTTAGTACCGCGAGCCTGCGTTGAGCACCGGGTGCGCCTCGGATTCACCGCAGAGCACCACCATGAGGTTGCTGGCCATCTGCGCCTTACGCTCGTCGTCCAGCTCGATGGTGCCGCCGGCGGCCATCTCCTTCACGGCCATGTCGACCATGGAGACCGCGCCCTCGACGATCTTCTTGCGTGCGGCGATGACGGCCTCGGCCTGCTGGCGGCGCAGCATCGCCTGGGCGATCTCGGGGGAGTAGGCGAGGTGCGTGAGACGTGCATCGTCGACCTCGACGCCGGCGGGCGCCAGGCGCATCGCGAGCTCGCGGCGCAGGGCTTCGGAGACCTCTTCCACATTGGCGCGCAGCGTGATGGCGCCGGCGGCATCGGACTCGTCCTCCAGGTGGTCGTAGGCGTACACGCTCGCCACGTGGCGCAGCGCCGTCTCGGCCTGCATGGCGACATAGCTCTGGTAGTCGTCGACGTCGAAGAGCGCCTTGGCGGTATCGGCGACGTGCCACACCACGACGGTTGCGATCTCGATGGGGTTGCCCATTTTGTCGTTGACCTTCAGGCGCTCGCCATTCAGGGTGCGCACGCGGGTGGAGATGGTGGTGGGGTTGCCCTTGGCGGCCTTCTGCGCCGCGGCCTTGGCGGCCTTGGAATCGCTCATCTCGAGCTCGATCATCTCGCCGATCCCGGCCGATCCGCCCATGCTCTTGCTAAAGAACGGGTTGGCCCAGAAGAAGCCCTCGTCGCGGACGGTGCCCACGTACTTGCCGAACAGGATGCACACGCGCGCCTGGCCGGGCTGCAGCGAGAAGAATCCGTTGAGTGGGATGAACCACAGGCAAAACGCGAGGATGCTGAGGCCGAGCCCCCATCCGTAGACTGCGGGCGCGTCGACGCCGTCGGGCGTGCTCGCGAGCCCGATGGTGCTCCAGATAAAGAGGCCGATGATGGCGATGAGCGCCACCGCCACGGCGACGAGCATGCCGTAGCCCGACTTGGCCTTGAGTTGCTTTTCCACGCTCATTGTGAGTTCCTTTCACGACTGCGCCGGCGTTTGCGTGACGTCCCCGGCGCCGCGCTCCAGATTGCGATGGGGAGGAGGCGAGTCCCCGAGCAGTCCGTGCGACTGCTGATTGCATTGTGATATCACATTGAGACCAAGTCAAGGAGAATCGGATGCCGTCTCTCATGGCATAAGTGGTTCGGGGCGCCCGGCATCTACGCTCCGTAGAGGTCTTCCTGTTGCATCTTGGCTCGCAAGTCCCTATAATAGCTCCACTCACGGCTGAAGGTTTACCTCTAGATTTGGAAAGGGGAGCTGCACCATGCTTGTTTCCATGAGGATTTGGCTCTAGCCACGGTCGCGTGAGCGACCGGTACTTCGCTGCATACCACCGATCGCATCAAAGGATTATTCCATGACACAACCGAATCCCTGCGCTTCTTGGAAGCGCTCGCTCGCCATCGTCTGGATCGGCGAGTTCTTCTCCGTGCTCACGAGCTCCATTCTGCAGATGGGTCTCATCTGGCACGTCACCCTCACCACCGGCTCCGCGAGCGCCCTGTCGTTCGTGAGCCTGGCGGCCTTCTTGCCCATGGCGCTCCTCGGCGCCTTCGCGGGCACCATCGTGGACCGCACGTCCATCAAGCGTCTCATGATCGGCGCCGATCTCTTCATCGCGGCCGTGAGCCTCACGCTTGTCTTCGGCTCGCTTCGGGGCGACCTTTCTGTCGCCGTTGTGGCGGCGGTGCTGTTCGTCCGTGCGCTGGGCAGCACGCTCCATACGCCCGCCTTCAACGCGCTCACACCGCTCATCGCCCCGCCCGAGGTGCTCGGCAAGCTGGCGGGCATGCTGCAGTTCATGCAGTCGGGTAGCTATATCATCGGCAACGCCATCGCCGCGGCGGTCTACCCGGCGTTTGGTCTGACTTTCATGATCGCGCTCGATGTCGCCGGGGCGGTGCTCGCGAGCATCGCGGTGGCGACCTCCGGCATCAAGACGCCGGCGCCCGAGCGCCATACGCCCGAGGAGAACGCCGAGGCGTCGCACCGCGCGGTGCGGGCCTTCCTATTGGAGACGGCCAACGGGTACCGCGAGCTCAAACGCCATCACGGTCTGTTCGCCATGCTCTGGATCGGCTTCGCCTTCTCGGTCCTGTTCTCGCCCATATCCGCGCTGTTCCCGCTCATGGTGTTCGACCATTTTGGGGGCACCACTACGCAGTCGGCTATCGCGGAGATCGCGTTCTCGGTCGGCATGATCGCGGCGAGCGGCTGGATCGGGGCGACGGGTGGCCTTAAGAACCGCGCTCTTTCGTGCACGCTGGCCATCGGCCTCTTCGGAGCGGGCACGCTCGCGGGCGGCCTCGTGCCCCCTTCCGCGCTCGTTGTGTTTCTGGGGCTTACGTTCGCGATGGGGGTCTCGAGTCCGCTGTACAGCGCGCCGCAGATGGCGCTCATGCAGGAGCGCGTCGATCCCGAGTGCATGGGCCGCGTCTTCGGCCTGTACGGAGCGGTCTGCAGCTGGGCCATGCCCGTGGGGCTCGTCGCATCGACCTTGTTCGCGGACGCCATCGGCGTAAGCGCGTGTTTCGTGCTCATCGGTGCTGCAATGGTGATCCTAGCAGGCATCACCTGGGCGATCCCGAGCATCCGCAAGATTGGGTAGCGCTCTGGCGGAGTGCGTTTCGTTTCGGACGGCTCGTAGGGTCGCTGCGACGTGAAGGGTGGTCGACGGTGCGCCTGCGAGGGCGCCGTCGACCACCCTTTTGTTTAATTCGTCTGGCCCGGCGCCGATCATCATCTGTTCGCCGGGCGATTGCGATGCCGCCGCTTGCCGATACGCGGCTCCTTACGTTGTGCGCATCCCATCGTTCTGGCAGCGTTTCCTGCAGTTAATCTCCAGAGCCCGAGGCGGTGGCCCCTATGAGTAATCTGCTCGAATCCATTCTGCGCGTCGGTATGACCATGTTCATCGTCGGCCCGCTCACTGCATGGGTCGCCCGCCGCGGCGCGCGCGAGCGCAGCGAGGCAACGGACAGCCTCGATTGCTTCACGGTGCGCATGCCCGCAGCCATCCGCACGATCATCGCCTGCTGCGCCGTCGCGTTCGAACTGCTCATGCTGGGTGTCTACGTCTGGCAGGGCGTCTCGCTGGGCGAGTGGGACCACGAACTTGTGTGGTTCGGTCATGCCATGGCGCTCGCGGGTATGGCTATCTGGGCCTTGCTGAGCATCCCGCGTATCGACGTGGACGGTGGGCGCATTCTCTCGCGTAACGCCTTCGGCATCCGCAAGGAGACGACGTTTGGCAACATCACCCGTGCAACGCTTCACGCGCAGATGATGAGGATCGACCTGTTCGAGGGCGACCGGAAGTTCTGCTCGATAAGCCTCGAGGGGGTGTGCTCGCTCAACCTCCTCGCCCGTCTGGAGGAAGAGGGCATCGAAGTCTCGGACGCCGTCGACGGTCCCATGACCAAGGCGGGCCTGTGTTGGTCTGCCATCAAGCCGTTGACGATTGTTTTCAACGGCATGGCCCTCGTCTTCTCGCTCGTCCTCGCCTTCATGGCGGTCTTCACCGACGAGGGTGCGCGCCTGCTCGTGCTCATCCCGTTCCTGTTCCTGTTCATAGGGGGTTCCTGCCCCTGCTCATGCTCGGCATGCCGGCCCGCGGCATCCTCGAGATCGGCAGGCAGGAGCGCGCGCTCGGTTTCTCCTTC
The DNA here is from genome assembly GCF_050313495.1 of Collinsella sp. SGI.178. NCBI lineage: Bacteria > Bacillati > Actinomycetota > Coriobacteriia > Coriobacteriales > Coriobacteriaceae > Collinsella > Collinsella sp. SGI.178. Next base: position 4,864 of record NZ_JBNPLM010000030.1, read on the forward strand.
TCCGAGGAGATGGCAAGCCGAGGTGCCACGGGTACTTCGCTTGTCGATGACGATTGGTTCATCGAGATCAGCAACGCCCGCGTCGTGGCGTTTCGCCGCGATTACCTCAAGAAGATCACGGCGCACGAGAACAGCGAGAGCGGCGACCGCTGCACGGTGACCACGAGGGGTGGTCGCAAAATCAAGGTGTATGCAAGCGGGCAGCACGCTCGAGGACCTGCGCACGTGGTTCAAACAGGGTGCCAAGGTCAGAAACACACTCGACCGCGCGGGGGACGCACTCGAGGCGACCGTTTGATTGGGTTGCCTGCCAAGGATCCAAAACGGGAAGGGGCGCTGTCGGCGCCCCTTGTCATACCAGGCCCGCTGGCCAGCGAGAGGCCTGCAGGTCGACATGTCCGTTGGCGAGGAAGGCAACGCCTTCGTCCTCGAGCAGTGTGCGCTGCGCCTCGGGCCCACCGAAGGCGAACCCCTCCGCGAGGCGGCCGTCGGCAAACACGATGCGATGGCAGGGGATGACGCCCGGTTGAGGGTTGACGTGCAGGGCATATCTCACGTAACGGGCTCGCCTGGGCTCGCCGACGAGCTTGGCGATCTGCCCGTAGGTGGCGACCATGCCCGCGGGAACCTGTGCGACCATCTCGTAGACGCTCCCGAAGAAGCCCTCGCGGTTGCTATCAGCCATCACAAACCTTTCAGTGCGCGGGTATCGGCGCGCCCGCGAGCAGCGGACGCGCTACGCCTCCAAATACCTCTCGACAAGCTCCTCAAACGCGCCGTCCATGCCCGTGGTCTCGAGCGCGCCGTCGCAGTGGGGGCGCACGTCGTCGGTGACGTTCGCCACGCCCACGCCGAGTCCGGCGGCCTGGATCATGGAGAGGTCGTTGGCGGAGTCACCCACCGCGATGACCTCGCTCATGGGGATACCGAGCATCTCGGCCAGGCGCATCAGGCCGACTCCCTTGTTCACGCCTGCGGGCATGAACTCGAGGTAGCGCTTCGAGGAGAACGTGATCTCGACGCCAAGGCGCTGCGCCAGGGGCTCAAGATCGCCCCCGAGCTTCTGCAGCGCGTCAAAGTTCCTGTTCACAAACAGGATCTTCACGATGTCGCGCCCATCCAGGAAGGACAGGTCGGGGTGGTCTGCGCTCGAGATATGCGTCACGCCGCTGATCGAGGTGAGGTACGCACGCTCGTCGTCGTCCGCATCGGGCACGAAGACGTGTCCGTCGGCGACGTTGATGTGCATGCTAAGCCCCAGCTCAAGGCCCTTTTGATAGAGCTGCTCGGCACAGTCGCGCGAGAGTCCGCAGGTGGTGAGCGGGCAGGGGTCGCCCACGCGGTTGATAAACCCGCCGTTGTACGACAGAACGTATCCGCCTTCGAGCAGCGACGCATCGACGGCCGCGAAATTGTGCATGATGGACGAGTACCAGCGCCCGCTTGAGGGGACGAACAGAACCCCCAGCTCCTTCATGCGCTTGAGCGCGCGGATGTTCGCCTCGGGGATGGCGTGATTGGAGTCGAGAAAGGTCTCGTCCATATCGCTTGCAACAAGGCGGTACATGCTAGTACACCATGCCCATGGCCTCGCGCACCTCGGCGAGCGTGGCCTCGGCGACCTCGTTAGCGCGGCGGTTGCCCTCGTGCAGGACGTCCTTGACGTAGTCCATATCCTGCACGAGCTCCTCGCGGCGCGCGCGGATGGGGGCGAAGTGCTCGTTCACGCTCTCGGTGACGTACTTCTTGAGCGCGCCTGCGCCGCCCATGCCGATCTCCTCGGCGATCTCGACCTCGGAGCGGCCGGTGCAGATGGCGGCGGTGGAGAGCAGGCCGGACACACCGGGACGGGCTTCGGGGTCGAACGTGATCATGCGCTCGCCGTCGGTCTGGCTCTTCTTGATGCGCTTGGCCGTCTCCTCGGCGGTCATGGAGATGTTGATGGCGTTGCCGTAGGACTTGCTCATCTTGCGCCCGTCAAGGCCGGGCAGCAGCGGCGTATCGGACAGCAGCGCGTCGATCTCGGGGAACACCTTGCCGTAGCGGTTGTTGAACTTGCGTGCGATGGTGCGGGTGAGCTCGATGTGCGGCAGCTGGTCGCGCCCGACCGGCACCACGTTGCCCTTGCAGAACAGGATGTCGCACGCCTGGTGCACGGGGTAGGTGAGCAAAAGGCCGGTGAGCTCATGGCCGCTGGCCTCCATCTCGGCCTTGACGATGGGGTTGCGCTGCAGCAGGGCCTCGGAGACGAGCGACAAGAACGGCAGCATGAGCTGGTTTGCCGCGGGCACGGCGGAGTGCGTGTAGATCATCGTCTTGTCGGGGTCCAGGCCGCAGGCCAGGTAGTCGATGACCATGCTGTAGACGTTGTCCTAGATGTTGTCGGTGCTGTCGCGGTCGGTGATGACCTGGTAGTCGGCGATGAGCACGTTGGTCTTGGCGCCCATGTTCTGCAGCTCAACACGGCCCTTGAGGGTACCGAAGTAGTGGCCCAGGTGCAGACGGCCGGTGGGGCGGTCGCCGGTGAGCATGGTGAACTTCTCGGGGTGCTGCGGCAGGTCGGCGCGGATCTGGTTGCTGCGCTCGAGGCTGACCTCATAGCTGAGCTCGTTGGGCATGCTGTCTCCTTTTGGGTTGAGTGCCTGGCCGGCATTGTCGGTCTTGGTTGAAGATGAAGCTACCAGAGAAACGGCGTCTCTTGCCGGAATCAACGATGGTTTTCGCCGTGTCGTCCCGCAGGGCCGTTTCCCTTCTTGGGAAGGAGCCCCTCGATATGCTCGAGCCGCTCCTCATGGGCCACGTGCGCCGCGCGCTCCTCGGCGGCGAAAGCGGGGTCTTCGGGCGTGACGGTCTCATCTCGCTGTCGACTCCGGTACCACCGCGACGGCGCTCCTGAGCCTGCTCGTCGACAAGCCGGTGACTATCTACACCACCAACGGCTATGCATGTCGGTTTACGGGCGAGCTTGCTGCTAAGGTGGTGGTAATTGGCGGCGACTTCAACCCCGTTACCTGCTCGCTCACCGGTCCTATGGTTGAGAGCGCGCTGTGCGAGCTGTACTTTGACCGGGCGTTTATAGGTGTCAACGCGGTGGACGAGGACCGCGGTATCATGACGCCAGGTTATCCCGAGGCTATCAAAAAACGTATCGTGATGCAGAATTCCCAGGCGAGTTACGTACTCGCCGATAGCTCCAAGTTCCACGTGTTTTCAAATGTAAAGGTGTGCGACCTGGAGGGCTTTACTGTTATTTCCGACAGGCGCGACTCCAAAATCGGCGAACGCGTCAAAATGATCACGGCCTAGGACACTGGGGCATCGCATCTTGCCCTCAAGCCGTTGCCCACGTAACGAAGCGTGGGGCAAACGTGCGCCCCATTCCTGATTTGGGGACTAGCTTAGTTCGTCGGCTATTTGGTGCTCGTAGAAGGCTTCTACTACGGCGTTAAAGTCGCGGGCGAAGTCTTCCATGGTTCCACGCCAGGTGGCTCGGCCGGGCTTTCCTTGGCCCACATAGGCGGTTTGAATGCCGCAGGCGGGGCTGGGGAAATCGCGCTTGGGATCGTTGCCCACCATAAGGACCTCGTGCGGCTCGAGCCCCATGACCTGCAGCTGCTCTAGATAATATGTGGCATCGGGCTTGCAGCGCGTGGCGTTGCCCATGTGCGTTACGAGCTCGAAGGGCGCGTCTGTCAGCTCGCCCCAGCCCATGCGGCACTCGATGGCCCCTTGGGGAAAGCTGGGGTTGGTGAAGAGCGCGCAGCGCAGCCCCGCGTCCTGTACGGCTTGAAGCGCGGCGTGCGCACCCGGCATGGCTTTTGCGTTGATCATGTCATCGTTCTTGTACGGCAGAACTTCGTGATCGTAGTAGGTAAACGCCTCGTAGATAAGTGGGTCCGAGAGGCAAATGCCGCACCGGCGCTCGATCTCGGTCTGGTAAAACTTAAGATTGGTGCGATTGTCCGTGCTGCTGCGGCGATTGGCGTTGAGGTCGATCAGGATGGTGCCGAGGCGTGCCATCGTACCACCGCGGCTGCATCGTCCGATATCCGCGAGCATTGACGAGACATCCTTAAAATAGCGAAGGATAAACGCGTTGAGATTGATGCTGAGAAGCGTCTCGTCCATATCGAAAACGACTGCTTTGAGCACGCGGGCACCTTTCTCGAAAAATCGTTTAGAACGTGGGCTCCGGATACTTTACCCCAAAGCCGTATACTCAACTGCTTATCGTCAACTTATGGAGACGGTCGTTCACAAGATTGCGAAAAAGTCTCCATACGAGTAAAAAATCGCAGTTCACGCTTGAAATCGAAGTGATTTCCACGTAACCTATACGAACGTGATTGCATAAGCGTCACATTAGTATCTGTCGGCTCCCGAGTGTTCCTAAACGTTGTGTGCTTGTCGCACCCTTCTGTAGGTCCTAGCAATCGGGGCCCCGTAGTTCGAAAGGGGTCCACCTTTGAGTGAGATTCAGAACTCGTCCATTTTCTCTCTTGACGATGTCAACGAGGAGGAGATGAACAACCTCATCGACGGTACGATTACCGACTTTGATGAGGGCGATCTCGTTAACGGTACTGTCGTTAAGATCGAGCATGACGAGGTGCTCGTTGACATCGGATTCAAGTCCGAGGGCGTTATCCCGGTCCGCGAGCTGTCCATCCGCAAGGACGCTAACCCTGCAGACATCGTTGCACTCGGTGATTCCATCGAGGCCCTGGTTCTCCAGAAGGAGGACAAGGACGGTCGTCTGGTCCTTTCCAAGAAGCGTGCCGAGTACGAGCGTGCTTGGAACCGCATCGAGGAGAAGTTCAACTCCGGCGAGAACGTCGAGGGCGAGGTTATCGAGGTTGTCAAGGGCGGCCTGATTCTCGACATCGGCCTGCGTGGCTTCCTGCCCGCTTCCCTCGTCGACCTCCGTCGCGTCAAGGACCTCACCTCCTACATGGGCACCCGCATCGAGGCCCGCGTCATCGAGATGGACCGCAACCGCAACAACGTCGTTCTCTCCCGTCGCGTCGTGCTTGAGGAGTCCCGTAAGGCCGAGCGTTCCGAGATCCTGTCCAAGCTTAAGTCTGGCATGCGTCTCCAGGGCACCGTTTCCTCCATCGTCGACTTCGGCGCCTTCGTCGACCTCGGCGGTATCGACGGTCTCATCCACATCTCCGAGCTCTCCTGGAACCACGTCAACCATCCTTCCGAGGTTGTCAAGGTCGGCCAGGAGGTCGAGGTCGAGGTTCTCGACGTCGATCTCAACCGCGAGCGCATCTCCCTGGGTCTCAAGCAGACCACCGAGGATCCGTGGCGCGCACTGGTCAAGAAGTACCCCGTCGGCGCTATCGTCGAGGGCACTGTGACCAAGCTTGTCCCGTTTGGCGCTTTCGTCGATCTGGGCGAGGGCATCGAGGGCCTGGTGCACATCTCCGAGATGGCCAACAAGCACGTCGACCAGCCTTCTCAGGTCACCCACGTGGGCGACAAGGTTCAGGTCAAGGTCATGGAGATCGACCTCGACCGTCGTCGTATCTCCCTGTCTATGAAGTCCGCTGCTGAGACTCTGGGCGTCGAGATCGAGGTTACCCCGCTGCCTTCCGAGAAGAAGGACGAGGAGACCGACGCCGAGTAAATCGGTTTGACGATCACTTGCTTTAAGGGATCCGTCCGCAATGGACGGGTCCCTTTTTGCGTTTGCCGGTGAGGTGCGCAATGCTACTCGTGCGCAACGCTGTCCGGGCTGTTCACAGGCTATTGGGTTGTCGGTGCATGAAAATGCCGACATCCCGCCTCGGGGAGGAGGCGGGAACGCACCGAGTAGACGGAGGGGTGCGGAGCGCGGTCGCGTCTCGACTGGCGACGTTGCCCATCGACGACCCTATTGTACCGTATGGCATGGTTCTTGGTATATCGTGTCGAAGGCTTGTGTTGTGCCTTTGCCTGCGGCAACGGTGTGTTACACTCTTGCACTGCTGAGTGGGCCAGACGGTCGCGCGATGTGCTGCTTGCAGCACGCGTGAGGAAAGTCCGGGCTCCAGAGGGCGGGATGCCGGCTAACGGCCGGGCGGAGTGATCCGACGGAAAGCGCCGCAGAAAAGAAGACTCCCACCTGCGCCGCAAGGCGTAAAGGGAAAAGCTGAAACGGTGGTGTAAGAGACCACCAGCGTCGTGGCAACACGGCGGCTTGGCAAGCCCCATCCGGAGCAAGCGCGAATAGGAACGCTATGGGCCGGCCCGGTCCGCGTTCGGGTAGCGTGCGTGGAGCTGCACGGTAACGTGCAGACAAGATAAATGACCGTTCACGACAGAACCCGGCTTATAGGCCCACTCGGCACTTTGTTGACGCTGCGAACCCGTCAGCGCGACAATCTGCCTTTCAAGCCTTCGGGCATGACCATAAGGTCAATGCCCTCGTCTTTCAAGGCACCTTGCTCGCGCTGACGGGTTCTCGCTTTCGTTGACGGAATCATCGGCGGTTCCGTTCTTGGCATCTCGCTGTTTTTGCCTGGTCATCGGCAGCCTCATTTCTGTTGCAATCTCGTCTTTCAAGGCACCTTGCTCGCGCTGACGGGTTCTCGCTGTTGGTGACGGCATCATTGGCGTTTTCGCTCTTGTTGGCGAGGACAACGGTGCTGTCTTTGCCGTATTATTGAGGCTGTTTGTTGCCGCGCTTAGTTTTGTTGAGGGGCTTTGTTGGACAGCTACTTTACTCTGCGATCGAATATTGAGGCTTCTGGCGAGTTTGTGGATCGCAAGAGCCGGTTTATTGCCCAGCTGGTCCATATTGAATCCGAGGATGAGGCGAATGCCTTCATCGAGATGGTTCGCAAGCGTCATTACGACGCTCGACACAATGTTCCCGCGTGGATTTTGGTCGATGGACGCGAGCGTCAGAGTGATGATGGTGAGCCGAGCCGCACGAGCGGCATGCCGACGCTCGAGGTGTTGCGCGGCGCTGGGCTCAAAAATGTTTGCTGCGTGGTGACGCGCTATTTTGGCGGCACGCTGTTGGGGCCCGGTGGCTTGGTGCGCGCCTATACCGCGGCGACGCAGGCGGCGGTGGCAGCTGCTCAGGAGGCAGGGCAGGTCGTTGAGATGACGAGCGTCGTGCCTGTTGACGTGCACGTGGCCTATCCGCAGTATGAGCAGGTGCTTCGTTTGGCGCAGGATTCGGGTGCCAAGGTTTCGGATACCGATTACGCGGATGCCGTGACGATTCATTTGGTGTTTAAGGCGGGGGAGCAGGAGCCGTTTTGCGCTAAGATGCGCGAGCTTATGGCGGGGCGCGAGGAGCTTGAGGTCGGCGCTCCCAAATTTGCCGAGTTCTAACGGCGACGGCCGGCGTGCTTTTGGATGAATCCCAAGCACGCCGGCCGTCGTTTTCTGTTGCCGCCGTTTACTCGGCGAACTGCTTTAGCACATCGCAGGCGATCTCGATGGCGTCGTCGATGCAGCCGGGGCAGCTGCGGAGCGGACCATTGTCCGATCCGATGCCCTTGAGCGTGCCGCAGACGGTCGTCGTGTTTTTCGTTTTAAAACGCTTGGCGATTTCGCGCGACAGCTTGTAAGTCTGGCCCTTGGTCTTGGGGTTATCCATGCCGTCGCTCATTACAAAGCCCATGATGGCCACGGCGCCCGAGATAGCGCCGCAGGTCTCGGTCATGCCGCCCATGCCGGCGCCAAAGCCCTCGGTGAGGATAAAGGCGGTCTGGGGGTCGAGCCCGACGGAGGGTGCGAGCGTGCAGGCGACGGCCTGTGCGCAGTTAAAGCCACGGGCGTGGTATTCGGCAGCCTGAGCCTGACAGGCGGTGATGTCGAGCTGGGCAGTATCGATTTGCTTCATCGTTGTCTCCTCGGTAACGGTGTACTCGCCTATGGTACCCTTGCCGATGCATTTGTTCATCGAAAGCCTCATGTATGCCTCATTTTTATCTATCGATAAATGCCAAGATCTGCGATAAATGCCCCCGGTTGATTTGTCTCATAACCTACCTTGGGGATGGGTTGAGAGGGGTGCGGGGTAGCGGTATCGTGAACCGGATAAAAATGTAACCCAGGCAAGGGAGCTAGATATGAGCGAGCAGACCATCGGTACTACATGTGTTCAGGGCGGCTATCACCCGGGAGATGCGGAGCCGCGCCAGGTGCCCATCTACCAGTCCACCACGTGGAAGTATGACACGTCCGAGCACATGGGCAAGCTGTTTGACCTGGAGGAGTCTGGCTATTTCTACAGCCGTCTGCAGAACCCTACGTGCGATCTGGTTGCCGCCAAGATCTGCGAGATGGAGGGCGGCACCGCTGCGATGCTCACGAGCTCGGGCATGGCTGCGAACTTCCTCGCAATCTTTAACGTGGCCGGCGCCGGCGATCATGTGGTCGCAAGCTCGGCCATCTACGGCGGTACCTACAACCTGCTTGCCCATACCATGGGTCGTATGGGCGTTACCTGCACGTTCGTTGCCCCCGATTGCACCGATGAGGAGCTCGAGGCAGCCTTTGAGCCCAATACCAAGCTCGTCTTTGGCGAGACGATCGCCAACCCCGCCCTTGCCGTGCTCGATATTGAGCGCTTTGCCAAGGCCGCGCATGACCACGGCGTGCCGCTGATGGTCGACAACACCTTCCCGACGCCCGTGATGTGCCGTCCCTTTGAGTGGGGCGCCGATATCGTTACGCACTCCACCACCAAGTACATGGATGGACATGGGGCCTGCCTGGGCGGCGTGATCGTCGACCACGGCCAGTTTGATTGGATGGCCCATGCGGACAAGTTCCCGGGTCTCACCACGCCCGATGAGAGCTACCACGGCGTGACCTATGCCGAGAAGTTCGGTCGCGAGGGCGCCTTCATTACCAAGGCAACCGCTCAGCTCATGCGCGACCTCGGCCCCATGCAGAACCCGCAGGCGGCGTTTTTCCTGAACAGCTCGCTCGAGAGCCTGCATGTGCGCATGCCGCGTCATTGCGAGAACGGCCTGGCTGTTGCCAAGTTCCTGCAGAGCCATCCCAAGGTGCGCTTCGTGAGCTATCCGGGTCTGGAGGGCGACAAGTACTATGACCTAGCTCAAAAGTACATGCCCAACGGTACCTGCGGCGTTGTGAGCTTTGGCTTTAACGGTGGTCGCGCGGCGGCCGAGACCTTTATGAAGAGCCTCAAGCTCGCTCAGATCGCCACGCATGTGGCCGACGCCCGCACTTGCTGCCTGCACCCCGCTAACGCCACGCACCGCCAGATGAACGATGAGGAGCTTATCGCCTGTGGCATCTCCGCCGACATGGTGCGCCTGTCGTGCGGCCTCGAGGACACGGCCGATCTGATTGCCGACCTTGAGCAGGCGCTCGAGCAGTGCTAGGCTAGCGTTCGTGCAAGGCGCCGATGCCGGCAGAAAGCTTCGGCGACCTTTAGCTCCGATACCGTAGGCGGGGCCCCAATCGCGACTGTTTGCAGGCGATTGGGGCCCCGTTTTTGTGTTGCGCCACTCGAAAGGATGGATATGGAGAAACCGCAGAGCAACTGCGCCACGAACACATAGCTGTTGAGGGGGACACCCATGGCAAGAACAAATGGGCGATTCTGTTTACGGTGCTCATCATGACGTTTATGGTGTGTCTGGATTCGACCGTCGTGACCGTGGCGCTGCCCGTGATGCAAAAGGAGCTGGGCGTGGGCCTCGATCGCATTCAGCTGGTAAGCTCGGTGTATCTGCTTGCGGCTTTGCGGTGCGATGCGGCTTTGTGGTGCGATGCGGCTTGTAGGGCGGGCGGGGGTCGGTCCGTGGTAGACTATCGAGCAACGTTTATTAATCGCGCGGTATCGTTGCCGCGAGAAGGGGTTGCGCCATGCAGGAGCTTGAGGACCGTATTCGCCATGACGGCATCGTAAAGGCTGGTAATGTCCTTAAGGTTGATGCTTTCCTCAACCATCAGTGCGACGTTGAACTGTTTGACCACATGGGCGCCGAGTGGGCCCGTCTGTTCGAGGATGTCGAGATTAACAAGATCCTTACGATCGAGGCTTCGGGCATTGGCATGGCCTGCATCGCAGCCCAGCATTTTGGCGGCGTGCCGGTGGTCTTTGCCAAGAAGGCGCAGTCCATCAACCTCGACGGCGAGCAGTATGCCACGACCATCTATTCCTTTACCAAGCAGAAGGAGTACCCGGTCATCGTTGGCAAGCGCTTCCTGTCCGAGGGCGACAAGGTCCTGATTATCGACGACTTCCTGGCCAACGGATGCGCGCTCGAGGGTCTTATCAAGATCTGCGAGGCTGCGGGTGCCGAGGTGTCCGGCATTGGCATTGCGGTGGAGAAGGGCTTCCAGGGCGGTGGCGATAAGCTCCGCGAGCGCGGCTTCCGTGTTGAGAGCCTGGCCCGTATCGCCGATATGGACTGCGAGAACGGCGAGATCACCTTCGCCTAAGCGCGCAACACAAGCGATTGGTATGCGATGTGACAAAGGGGGTGTCCCTTTGTCACATTTTTTGTATGAGGGGAGGTGTTGATATGGATGAGAACACGATGGGATGGCGTGAGTATGCGCGCTATGCCGAGATGTCGGTCGAGGAGCTGGCGCGCGATTGCGAGGTGCAGGTGTTTCGCGCGACGGGTCCGGGCGGGCAAGGCGTGAACACGACGGACTCGGCGGTGCGCATGAAACATATCCCTACGGGGATTACCGTGACGGCGCGCGAGAGTCGCAGTCAGTTCCAAAATCGTAGCTGCTGTTTACGTAAGCTGCGCGCTGAGCTTGAGCGTCGCGGGCGTCCACCGCGTCGACGCGTAAAGACCAAGGTGCCTCAGCGCTCTCGCCAGCGCAGACTTAATGACAAGCACTTCAACGCCATTAAAAAGGCCAACCGCCGCAAGCCGGGCGGGGAGGAGTGATCTTCTCGATAAGTTGCGGTGAAATAGGGGCTGTTTTGCGGCTTTACCTGCATAAACAGTCCCTATTTCACCGCAACATAGGGGTGGTTAGCGGGTTGGACGCCAGACTTGGAGGGCGCCGGGTAGGATGTCGACTTCGATGCGCGAGGCGATAACAGGTTCGCCGTCGGCCTGAATGGGGTAGTCGGGCTCCTCAAAGGTGAGCTCGGCATGGCGGCAGCGGCGTATGCAAACCGGCGGCAACTTGGTATGGTGGCCGTCCTTGGCCGAAAGGAACATGGGAAGCGCGACCGCGCGCGGAACGGGGCCGCAGGCGTAGCAAACGTCGAGCATGCCGTCACACGGGTCGGCGTCGGGACAGATACGATAGCCCGAGCCATAGGTGGGGCCCAGCTGAATCGCCATGATGATCGCCCTCACGCGCTCGGCGGGCGCGCCGTCAAAGCTGACTGTCATGGGGTAGTTGCGATAGCGCAGGCCAAACTGTTCAAGTCCCGAGAGGGTGTAGAGCGGAGCGCCGGTGAGGCCCGTTTTTTTGCGCAGCTCGGTGGTGCCCAGGCCGATGGCGGCGTCAATACCGACGGAGAGCGTCTGGTCGTAGTACTCAACGGTAGCCTCGCCGCTACCGCTTGCGGGGTTCCATGAGCGAATGCGACCGATGTCCTGACGCTGCAGCTCGCAGGTGAGCAGCGCGGCAAAATCCTTGCCGGAGAAATCTTCTATACCGAGCGTTTGGGCAAAATCGTTGCCGGAACCCACGGGTAGGATGGCAAGAGCGGGGCGGGGGTCCTCCTTTTGTGCCATAAGCCCGTTGACGACCTCGTGGATCACGCCGTCGCCGCCAAGGGCGATAACGGTGCGATAGCCCTGAGCCTGTGCGGCCAGCTCCTTGGCGTGCCCCATACGCTCGGTCAATACCAGGTCAAACTGGGATGCGCGTGCAGTCATGTCCAAAAAGCGTTGCAGGCGCTCGGCAACTTCGCGCGCCGCACCCGATTGGGCGGCGGGGTTGGCGATGATGAGCGTGCGACCAAAATCAGTTGCGTGCATGGGCGACTCCCGGCATATGGCGTGACGGTGCGGTCGCGCTCGGGTCGAATTGCCCCCCGATTGTGGCTGCACGGCGAATACTTACGTCTACTCTATCAGGTCGTTGTGGCGCTCGATAGCATCCGCTACCGTACCGCCCTCATCCACTATAAGCGAACGGCGCTTGGGTGAGATGATGCGCTGGGCAGGGTACACGCCGCGGTGTCCGCCGGCGAGATAGCTGATAAAGGCCACGATGACAAAGAACCCGGCGGCCGTGCCGTGGAACAGGTCGATGGCCATCATGCAGGTGGTGATGGGCACGTTAAGGCCGGCACAGAACACGCCGAGCATGCCGAGAGCCGCCAGAAAACTGGGGTCGAGCCCGGTAAGGCAACCGATCCAACCACCGAGTGCCGCACCGATGCCAAACAGGGGCGTGACCTCGCCGCCTTGGAAACCGGCACCCAGGGTGAGTGCCGTTACGACGAGCTTGATGGCGGCGTCGGCGAGGGTGGTGTTGCCGGCAAACCCGGCGCCCGAAAGCCACGTGGAAAGGCCGGCGTAGTCCCAGGCGTCGAGGAGAGCATAGACAGCCAAAACCACGAGTGCGCCTATAAGGGCGCGAACGAGGTAATTGGTGATAAAGCGACCGTACAGGCTCTTGACGGTTCGAACCGACCAGGCAAAGAGGCGTGCCGTCAGACCGAAGATAATGGCGCTGATAACAACGATAACGACCGTTTTGGGCGTCATGGCGGGAACGCTGGCGATGGCATTCGCTTCGTACTCGGTACCCAGGGCGAGTGATGTAAAGTAGCCGGTAAACGAGGCGACCAGGCAGTAGATCCCTGCGGTGTAGTCGATCTTGCCGATAAAGCACATCTCCATGCCAAAGAAAGCTCCGGCAAGGGGCGAGCCGAATACGGCGCCAAAGGCCGACGAGATGCCGGCGAGCATGAGGTCGTGGTGGTCATGCTTTTTGAGGTGGGCGAGGCTTGAGATGTTGCTGGCGATGGTGCCGCCAATCTGCACCGCGGCCCCCTCGCGACCGGCCGATCCGCCCGTTAGGTGCGTGAGCGTGGAGCAGACGAAGGTGAGGACGGCCATGCGCATATGGATGAGGCGTGTACCCAGAGCGGAGTCGATGACCAGGTTGTTACCGCGTTTGGCGGCAAGACCGTGGTTTTTGTACACCCATGCGGTGGCAACGCCCACAACGGGAAGCATGGCGTAGATCCACGTATGGTGCTCGCGATAGTCGGTCGCGATATTCAACGAGGCCAAAAACGCCCAAGCGGCAACGCCCATGGCGAGCGAGACGATGACGACGAGCACGAGCAACTTAGCGCTCGCGAGTAGGTTGTGGGCATTGCGGCGCGTGTCGGCAGCCAAGAGATGCTCGGAGCGGGTGAGCTGTTGCCTGCCTGCCATGATGACGTCGTTCAGGGAGAAAAAGCCGCCGTCGTCGAGCGGCTGGGAATGATCCTGTGCCTCGTTTGCGCTTTCGGGTTTGTCGGTAAAAGCCATACGTTCCTCTTTTAGGTTGCAACACGAGCATTATAGAACGTGCCAAACGTGACAAACCGGCAGGTTGGTTTCGGTTCTGTTTCGCGGCTTGCGGCCGACAGATGTATTCGAGAACGTGGGTCGTTTCGCCGTCGTGCGGCAGGGGATTATACTGAGAAAAGCATAAAGAATTGGCGCCCCTGTTGTGCGCTGTGGCATTAAGAGGTGCATATGGCAGAGAAACTCATTCCGCTGGAGGACGCGCAGTCGATTGTTCTGTCGCACGTTGCTCCGACCGATCTCGTCGAGATTCCCGTGTGGCAGGCCGCCGGTCTTCCCTTGGCCGAGGACGCGGTGGCCGATATCGACATTTCGCCGTTTGCCAACAGCGCTATGGACGGATATGCCGTACGCGCCGTCGACCTCGCCAAAGCGTCCACCGATGCGCCCGTGACGCTTTCTGTCGTGGGGCACGAGGCGGCGGGCCATGTGTTTGAGGGCGCAATCGGCGCGGGCGACACGGTTCGTATCATGACGGGCGCGCCGGTGCCCGAAGGTGCCGATGCCGTGGTGAAGTACGAGATCGTCGATGTGCTCGACGGTGACGGCAACGAGGGTTCGCGTGTGAGATTCTCGGCGCCGGCCAAGGTGGGGGAGAACGTTCGATCGGCTGCTGAGGAAGCGCATACTGGCGACGTCGTGATGTACGCTGGAGAGGTTGTGGCTCCGGCGGGCGCCGGCTTGCTGGCGAGCGCCGGGTATGCGAGCGTGAAGGTGCATGCCGCGCCGCGCGTGGGCATTATCTCGCTGGGGACGGAACTGGTCGCACCGAGTAACGTGCCGGCGCGCGGGCAGATTCGCGACTCCAACTCGTCGGCGTTGATGGCCGAGGCGCTCGATGCAGGAGCCGAGCCCGTGTTCTACGGCATTGCGCCCGATGATGAGCGGGCGATTGCCGAGCTGGTGCATCGCGCCGCGCAGGAGTGCGATTTTGTCATTACGAGTGGTGGCGCCTCTGCGGGTGATTACGACTATGTGACGGCGCTCGTTCGGCGCGAGGGCGAGGTGCTGTTCGACCGCATCTCGATGCGTCCCGGCAAGGCCATCACGTTTGGCTTGCTCGCAGGTAAGCCCTACCTCGGGCTTTCGGGCAATCCCGCGGCGGCGTATGTGGGCTTTGAGATGCTCGCCCGCCCGGCGATCCGCAAGATGCGCGGCTTTGCCGAGGGCGTGCGTCCCGTGCAGCAGGCGAAGCTCACACACGGCGTGAAGAAGCGACAGTATCGCCGCTTCTTCGATCGTGCCACGGTTTTGCGCGACCCCGAGACCGGTGAGCTGTTGGTGACCGAGGCCAAGACGCAGAATTCGGCGTTGCTCGGCACGATGCAGCGGGCCAACTGCCTGCTGCGTATTGACGAAGGCCCGTGTGACCTCAGGGCAGGCGACGTCGTGGATGTCGTGCGTGTCGACTTGCCTGAGGGCACGGTGCTATAGGAGGAATGCTATGGAGCTGAAGATATCGATTGTGACGTGCTCGGATACGCGCGATCTTGCCCAGGACGAGGCGGGTGCTGCGCTCGAGGAACTCATCGCGGCGCAGGGCTGGACGGTCGCCTCACATGTGGTCGTGCGCGACGACGTCAGCGAGATCGGTGATGCCATTGTGGAAGCGGCCGATGAGTGCCACGCCAATGTCGTGCTCACCTGCGGCGGCACGGGCCTTTCGATGCGCGACGTGACGCCCGAGGCGACGCGTGCCGTCTGCGACCGCGATGTACCGGGCATTGCAGAGGCAATCCGTGCGTACTCCATGACCAAGACGCGCCGCGCTATGCTTTCGCGCGCCGTGTGCATGCAGCGTGGGCATACGCTTGTCATCAACTTTCCGGGATCAACGAAAGCGGCCCGCGAAAGCTGGGAGGCTGTGAGCGACCAGCTGGAGCACGCAGCTCAAATGACCGCGGGCGGCGGGCACGCCAAATAAGCGCATTACCTGCGGCGGAGTGACCTTAC
>NZ_JBNPLM010000031.1:0-18877 GCF_050313495.1 Collinsella sp. SGI.178
GCGAAGGACGCTTTGGAGTCCGTTTTGCCGCCGATTTGCCGGGGTCCGCACCCTGTCGGGTTCGAATCCCGGCGTTGGGTAGAAAAAAGCCCGTCACCGCGAGGGTAACGGGCTTCTCGTTTCAAATGGTGCCCCCAGCGGGATATCCGCGTGCGGCTGGCGCCGCCCGCCTTCGCTGCGTCGCTTCGCTCCTTGCGTGCTGCGCTGGAAAACGCTCACGCGTTTCCTCAGCTCCGTACCCTGTCGGGTTCGAATCCCGGCATATCGGTAACAAAAAGCCCGCTACTGAATTGGTAACGGGCTTCTCAGATTCTGTGGTGCCCCCAGCGGGATTCGAACCCGCGATATCCACCTTGAAAGGGTGGCGTCCTTGGCCGCTAGACGATGGGGACAGCGGGAAAGAGTATAGCAGACTTTTTTGTCGGCGCGTATATCGTTGGCAAACTGGAAAACCACCACACAGGAGCTGGCCCTCTCCCCCCGATCTTCAAAAATCTCAATCTATAACATCTGGGCGGGTAAATCGGCCTTATCTGTTACAGATTGAGACAAAATGCAGGCGTCGGGACGAACGTCTCAATCTGTAACAGTAAGACGACCTTTGGTGGTCTAGATGTTACAGATTGAGACAAACCGCTGGGACGGGTCAAAACCACCACAAAGGTGCCTGTCCCTTTGTGGTGGCGGGGCGTTAGGGGAGGAGCTTCATGGCGGCGTCGTGGGCGGCGTGCTCGTAGGTGTCGTCGAGGGGCTTGAGCGGCAGCAGGGCGGCGGCCTGTGCATCGCCACGGCGCTCAAGGGCATGGGCGATGAGCCAGTCGGCGAGCTCGGGGTTCTTGGGCAGTGCCGGTCCGTGTAGGTACGTGCCGATGACGCCCTTGTAGATGAGGCCCTCAAAGCCGTCGTCGCCGTTGTTGCCGGTGCCCGTGACGACAGATGTTCCGAGCGGCGTGGCCTCTGCATCGAGCAGGGTGCGGCCGCCGTGGTTCTCGAACCCCACAAAGGGCTCGGGTGCCAGGTCGGTCTTGACGGCGACGTTGCCTATCAGGCGGTCGGAGCCGCGCACGGTCTCGGCGGCGATGACACCTAGGCCCTCGATGCGATTCTCGCCCATATAGTACGAACGACCGAGCAGCTGATAGCTGCCGCAGATAGCGAGCAACGAGCCGCCGTCCTCAACATATGTCGCAACCTTGTCCTTTTGAGCGAGCAGCTCGTGTGCTACAGCCAACTGATCGCGGTCGGCACCGCCGCCCATCATGACGATGTCGGCGTCGGTAAGATCGAGCGTCTCGCCCATGCGGACCTCGTCCACGCGCGCGGGAATGCCGCGCCAGGCGCAGCGGCGCTCGAGGGCGATGACGTTGCCGCCGTCGCCATAGAGGTTGAGGGCATCGGGATACAGATAGACGATGCGCAGCGGGCGCGGAAGCTCGACCGGCGCAATATCGGTGGGGACGGCGCTGCCATCGGTGCGTGTTACGGCGCAGGAGGCAACCGAGCTCGCATCGGCGTCTTTAAGTCCGTCGAGCTCTTTGACCAGCGGCGGGAATGCCGTGTAATTGGCGACGGCGTAGAAGGTGTCATCGGCTGCCTCATCTGCCACGGCGCCGATCGCCTGCTCGATATTCGAGATGATGGCGGCGTCGATGCCGGCGTACTTCAGGCGCACCTGCATGTCGTGCGCGCGCGTACCCCCGGCAAAGGCGACAAGCCCTGGGGTATCGGCGATGCGCTCGAAGTCGACGTCGTAGATCCACGAGACATCGTGGCCGTCGGCGTCGTTGTCATTCAGGAAGAAGGCGCAGAGCCTGCCGCCTGCCGTTTTAATGGACTGGATCTGGCGATCGAAGCCTACGGGATTTTTGGCCAGGTTTGCCTCGACGGTACGGCCGGCAATCTCCCAGCGGCCCATGCGTCCGCCGGCGGGGACGTAGGCATCGAGCGTGGGCTGCAGATGCGCTGCGTCCACGCCCAACTCGCGCGCCGCAAAGAAGGCGGCGGCAACGTTGTAGACCATGTACAGGCCGTTGTAGCGCGTGGCGATGTGCGTTGCGGGCGCTTTTGCCTCGGGTCCAAAGGTCAGGTCAAAGCCGTAGCCGTCGCAGCCGAGCTCAACGCCTGTCACGCGACGGACCAGCGCGGGGCGACTCCAACCGCACGAAGGACAATGATAGGCGCCGAGCTGGCCGTACTGCACATAGTCGTACTCCAGCGGCGCGTTGCATTGCGAGCAAAAACGCGAGTCGCTAATGCGATCGGACTCGGTGCCCGTGGCGCCGTCGATGCCAAAGGCGATGCTCATATTGGGGACGCGTGCGGCGATCGAGGCGCAGAGCGGGTCGTCGGCGTTATAGATGAGCGTCGTTGCCGGCGAAAGCTCCAACGCGTGGGCGATGACGTCCTGGGTGTGGTCGATCTCGCCGTAGCGGTCCAGCTGGTCGCGGAACAGGTTGAGCAGCACAAAGTACGTTGGCTTGAGCTTGGGCAAGACGCGCACCGTGTAGAGCTCGTCGCACTCAAAGACGCCTACGCGCTTGCTGCTGGCGGCACGCTTAAGATCGCTGCGGCCCTCGAGCAGGGCACCCACCACGCCCGGCTCCATGTTGTTGCCGGCGCGGTTGCATACCACGGTGGCGCCGCTGGCGGCAACGGCGTCGGCGATGAGGTTGGAGGTGGTGGTCTTACCGTTGGTGCCGGTGACCACCACACTGCGGTCGACAAGGCTCGCGAGGTTGCTTAGCAGCTCGGGGTCGATCTTCATGGCGATGCGGCCGGGGAGTACGCCGCCCTGGCGCTTAAGGATGGAGCGCAGCCCCCAGCGGGCGATATCGCTCGAAGTGCAGGCGAGAGATGAGCGGAAGTTCATGAAGCCGTTCCTAACGTGAATGACATGGTCGTGGCGATCGTGCCGTTAAAAGCCATAACGGCGCGCAAATTCCTGGGCAAGCTGCGATACGTCTTCGCAAGCGTTGGCCCAGGGGGCAAAGTCGGGAGTATCCGAGATGATACCGTCGGCCTCCCAAACTGCCTGGTGCGAAAGGTCCCAGGGGTCGTGCGGCTCGGGCCGGCAGGGAAGGTACGGCGTCTGATACATGGGGTTCAGCAAAAAGAACGCGCCGCCCTCGCAGCGGTTGGCAAACTCACGCAGGGCGCGTGTCGCCGGGCGCATCTTGTTTGTTTTGAACAGCAGGATCGTGCGGGCGAGTAGGTACCAGGGGGAGTTCTCGAGGGCATCGGCCCCCATCTGCTCCTCGAGCTGGTGGGCCAGGGCAAAAAAGCCGTCCTCGTCTTCCAGGCGAGCGAGGGCGAGTAGCACGGTGCCGGCAGCTCGGGTGGGATAGCCTTCCGCCTTAAGAACACGGCGAGAATAGTTGACGGCAGCACGGTAGCGGGCGCTCGCCATGCACAGCTGCGAGATGGCCTCGAGCGTGTGGAGCCATCCGATAAGCGCCGGCTCGCTCACGGTGAGATCGGCCGCCGTCACGCCGTCTGCCAGCACCTTGTTGGCCCAGTAGTGCGGAGCCTCCATGTCGAATCCGGGCACGCTTTGCCGTAGGTAATCGGCTGTGGTCGCCTCGAGCTTCATCAGGTCGCCCAGGCAGGCGTCGACGGGCGTGTCCGCCAAAATGATGGCAAGCAGCTGGGCATCGAAGACATACGCATCGACGCGGACGATCTTGAGCAGCTCATCGCGCATATCGTCGAACAGGCGGTTGCGCGTCTGCTCAAACTCCTCATCGCTGCCCATATCCTCGATACGATGGAGCTCGTCGAGCAGGTGGCGGTGAACACCGGCATAGGAAAGCAGTGCCTGGGCATGCTCGGTCTGCGCATACTTATGAGGGTTGACGCTCACGTCGTTATGGACAAGATCGCGTGCTGCATCGGTGAGTTCGGGGTGCGACGCAACGTAGGCGCGCTCCAGGTAGGCGGGGATGTAGACGCTCGGATCCATTAGAGGTCTCCTCCCTTAAACGGCAAGCCCTGCTCGGCCGCCCGCAGGATGCGCTCGTCAATCTGGGAACGCACGATATCGTTGGTGGCGACCCAGGCGGCAAAGCTGGCGTTGTCGGGGGCGCCCAAGCCCTCCTGCAGTACCGGCGTCGCTTCGGACAGCGCAAGGACAAGCTCGTCGGTGGAGCCCACGCCCACGTTGACGCGGGCATAGACGCCATCGGGAAACTCGGTTTGAAAGTAAAGCGCCTCGGCTGCGTGCGGGCACGAGCGCGCAAGGATGCGCAAGTAGTGTTCGGCGCCCTCGTAGTCCAGCTCGCGCCAGGCAGCGCTCATCAGCGCGATGAGCGTCCACGGGTCTAAGTCGCGCTCCGCGTCCTTGGGACGACGGCGCAGCGGCGTGTTGGCAAGATAGGGGACGGAGTGGGCAGAGCGAAAGCGTTTGAGCTCCTCGGCGGGGTATTCGAGTTTTGCCATGGCGAGCATCGCAGTGTGGCGGACACCGGCCGGATCGTTGGGGGCAAAGTCCAGGCTGCGGTTTGCGGTTTCGAGCGACAGGCGGTAACGGCCGCTAATGAGGGCGCGCGACGCAAGGGCGGCAAGCCAGCGCAGGTAGGGGCGGCGTGTAAGGTCGCCTGCGGCCTCGCGCTCGTAGGGGTCCTGCGCCGAGGCGATCTTGAGTGCCAGGTCGTGCTCGACTTCATCGCGCTTGGATACCAAGTACTGTACGTACTCCTCGTTGGAGTTAGCGGTGAGGGCGGTCAACATGCGCTGAGCGTCCCAGTTGGTCGGGTCGAGTGCGGCTGCCTCGCGAAGCATGTTTTCGGCAGCGGTCTCTTCTTGCTCTGCCTGGGTATCGTCAGGGATAAAGGGAATGCGGTAGTCGACAGCCTCGACTACCTTGGCAATCAGATGTCCGGCGCGGTCGCGGTCGTGCACGATGAGCGGCGCGGGGTTGCGGGTGAATTGTTCCATCAGACGCTCTACGGCAGGGCCGTCGGTGAGCGGGATATTGTCGCGGCGCAAGGCCTCAAGAACGAGGCGATGGCAATCTTCTTGAATGGGATCGAATGCCATGGGGCCTCCTTTGCTGCGGTTAGGGTTCAAATGTCTCTATATAAGGTTCTAGTTTACCCGCATGAGGCACATTGGGAGTGCCGCACTTGGACATGCACCTTTGCACCACGAAGACGGATGTCGCACAAATGTCGGCACCTTGGACGACCGAGTGGTATCACGGTGCCGCAAACGGTCGATTATTGGCGGCGAACGGTGTGTCTTTTGGAGGGGCACAGTCCTGCCCTGGATATGTGGTCAACCTTGATAAAACGTTTGCCCAGCTTGGGAGTATGAATGCCGCATAAGGGTCTTCAGGGATAGAAAAAACGTTTCATCATTGTCGGCTTTCGGTAAATAACTGACCAACCAGAACGGTAAAATACTATTTGTCTGAGCGTTGAGACGTTTAGACATCGCGCATTGTCATCGCCGGCAACGCGCAAAACGGTCCTAACGGAGCCAATCGGGTGCTCCGTTATATACGCAAGTCTAAGAGGGGCTTGTTTAGGAGGCACAGTATGGGACGTTTTACCAATCCTCGCGATCTGTACTTTGGTGAGGGCGCTCGCCACGAGGTGAAGAACCTCAAGGGCAGCAAGGCCATCATCGTGACCGGCGGCGGCTCCATGCGCCGCGGCGGTTTTTTGCAGGACGTCGAGGCCGACCTCAAGGAGGCCGGTTTCGAGGTCAAGCTGTTCGAGGGCGTCGAGTCCGATCCGTCCGTCGAGACGGTCATGAAGGGCGCCGAGGCCATGACCGAGTTCCAGCCCGACTGGATTATCGCCATTGGCGGTGGCTCGCCCATCGATGCCGCTAAGGCTATGTGGCTGTTCTACGAGTATCCCGAGGAGACCTTCGAGGAGGCAGTCGTCCCGTTCTCCTTCCCGGAGCTCCGTCAGAAGGCTCACTTCTGCGCCATCTCCTCTACCTCCGGCACCGCTACCGAGGTCACTGCGTTCTCCGTCATCACCGACTACGCCAAGGGCATCAAGTACCCGCTGGCCGACTTCAACATCACCCCTGATGTCGCCATCGTCGACCCCGAGCTCACCTACACCATGCCCGCCAAGCTGTGCGCTCACACCGGTATGGACGCTCTGACTCACGCCATCGAGGCCTACGTCTCCACCGCTGGTTCCATGTACACCGACGCCAACGCCCTGCATGCTATCCGCGAGATCGTCGAGTGGCTGCCCAAGTCCTATCAGGGCGATCATGAGGCCCGCCAGCACATGCACGACGCCCAGTGCATCGCCGGCATCGCCTTCTCCTCGGGTCTGCTGGGCATTGTCCACTCCATGGCTCACAAGACCGGTGCCGCCTTTGAGGGCGACCACATCATCCACGGTTGCGCCAACGCCATGTACCTGGGCAAGGTCATCCAGTTCAACGCCAAGGACGCTCGCGCCAAGAGCCGCTACGCCTTCATCGCCAAGGAGATCCTGCACCTCGCCGGCGAGACCGAGGACGAGCTGGTCGAGGCTCTGGTCCAGGAGATTCGCGACCTCAACGACAAGCTCGACATCCCGCAGGGCATCAAGAACTACGGTGCCAAGGGCGTGAAGGCCGACGAGTCCATCATCGATTACGATGAGTTCGAGGCCAAGAAGCACGACGTTGCCGCCAACGCCATCCTCGACGCCTGCACGGGCTCCAACCCGCGCCAGCCGTCTCAGGAGGAGATGGAGCAGCTGCTCGAGTGCGTCTACACCGACACCCCGGTCACGTTCTAATCGGCACACATTGTTCTGATAAGGGTCTCGCGCTCTGTGCGCGGGACCCTTTTTCTATGGTGCAATCTAACCTGTCCTCAATGCGCCAAGTTGCCACAAGGGGACAGGTGGCTTTGCACCAATCGTTGTTTGATGAAGGGCGGATTCTCGTATGGCGCTTCCTATGGTTTATGGCGGTCCCGGCCGGTATGTTCAGGGGCCGGGCGAACTTTCGCGTCAGGGCAGATATTTGTCATGGTTGGGCTGCGCTGCCTATGTCTTGTTTGACCAGGGCACCGAGGATCGGCTGTGCAGGCA
The DNA here is from genome assembly GCF_050313495.1 of Collinsella sp. SGI.178. Lineage (NCBI taxonomy): Bacteria > Bacillati > Actinomycetota > Coriobacteriia > Coriobacteriales > Coriobacteriaceae > Collinsella > Collinsella sp. SGI.178. The sequence continues at coordinate 7,047 of NZ_JBNPLM010000031.1, forward strand.
GATCGTCGATGGATTTCTGGACGAAGATCTAAGCGAGCCGTTCTTTAAGATTTATGACGGTCCGTGTACGGAAGATGCCGTTGTCGAAATGGCCAAGGAAGCCCAGGCCGAGTATTGCGACATGGTGGTCGGCATCGGTGGTGGCAAGATGCTCGACATCGCCAAGGCCGTTGCGTTTTATGCCGAGCTGCCGTTGTGCGTATGCCCCACGGCGGCTTCGATGGACGGCCCGTGCAGCGCGATTTCGGTGCTGTATCACGAGGATGGGTCGTTCGACCGCTATCTGATGCTCGAAAAGAATCCAGATTTGGTTGTGGTCGATACCGGCGTGGTCGCGGCAGCCCCGCTGCGTATGACGGTCGCTGGCATGGGCGACGCACTGGCAACGTATTTCGAGGCGCGTTCGTGCGCCGCGGCGCACGGCGCTAACGGGCACGGTGGCGCGCCGGGACACTTGGCCTTGGTTGCGGCTCGTGCCTGCTATGACACACTCATGGAGTGCGGCGTCGCTGCCAAGCGCGATCTTAAAAAGGGTCGTATATCGCCGGCGGTTGAGCGCCTGATCGAGTGCAATATTCTGCTCTCGGGTGTTGGCTTTGAGAGCGGTGGCCTAGCGCTTGCCCATGCCATCGCCAACGGCCTGACGATTCTGCCCGAGTGCAAGGCCATGCACGGTGAGGCCGTGGCATTTGGCCTGGTGGTGCAGCTTCGTTTGGAGCGCGCACCCGAGCTTGATCAGGTGCTCGAGTTTTGCCGGCGCGTTGGTCTGCCGACGACACTCGAGGAGCTGGGCCTTGGCGAGATTTTCGATGATGACCTGCTGAGCGTTGCGGACGCAACTTTTAAGAACGAGCGCAATATGGCTAACGAACAGGCCAAGGTGACCAAACAAAAGCTCGTGCAGCTCATGTGCGAGGCATAGCTTGGCGCTTGATTGACCTTGTGCAATCGAGTCGGCGATAGGCCATAGGCTATTTGTCTCAATGATGCGCCGCATGTAATTTGCCCGAGGCGTGGGCCGATGGCGTATCATTATCTCTTGCTTGTTTGCACTGCTCAGGGAGGGGCCGCGCATGGCGCAGGAACACGATCTGTTTGATGACATTATCGAGATCAGCAAGGGTTTCGACTTTCTTAAAAACCCACTTGGCGGCGTGACCGATGCGCTCGATCCGTCGGCGCCGCAGTGGAATCCCGCCGACTACAAGGAGCGTCCGCGCGGCAACACCATTCCGTGCCTGACCTGCAAAAACGAAAAGAGCGGCTGCTCCGCGTGCATGGATGTGTGCCCGGTCAACGCTATCGAGGTCGAGGAAGACTCCATCGAGATTCTCGACTCCTGCCGCAAGTGCGGCCTGTGCGCCGCTGCCTGTCCGACCGAGGCAATCATCTCGCCGCGCCTGGCGCCCAAAAACCTGTATGACGACATTGTCTCGGCGGCAACGAGCCACGAGACCGCCTACGTTACCTGCACGCGCGCCCTCAAGCGCATGCCGCGCGAGAACGAGGTCGTCGTTGCCTGCGTGGGCGATATTACGGCCGAGACCTGGTTCTCGGTACTGGCGGACTATCCCAACGTGAGCGTGTACCTTCCGCTGGGCGTGTGCGATAAATGCCGCAACACCGGCGGCGAGGATATCCTGGGCGAAGCGATTGCGAAGGCTGAGGAGTGGTCTGGCACGGGTATGGGCCTGGAGGTCGACCCCAAGAACCTCAAGTGCCATAAGCTTCGCGAGTACGAGCGCAAGGAGTACATGGAAAAGATTGCCCGCACGACGGGTCTGACGGTGACCAAGCTCAACCCGGCGACGGCGGCGCTGGCCTCGGTGACGCAGAAGCTGAAGGCCCATCGCCATCAGATTACCCAGCTGGAGCGCACGCTCAACACCATGTGCGGCACCACGACGGCAAAGCGTCGCCGTTCGCTCACGCATGGGCGGCAGCTGGTGCTTTCGACACTGCAGAACCATCCCGAGCTTGCCCAGAACATGCAGGTGAGCACGCCGGAGTGCGATTTTGACAAGTGCACGTCGTGTGGCGAGTGCGTCAATGTATGCCCCACGTTCGCCTGCGATTTGGTGGGAAGCGGCCGCTTCGCGTTGGAGTCCACGTATTGCTTGGGCTGCGGTGCCTGTGTCAAGGTTTGTCCCGAACATGCGCTCAAGCTGGTCGAACACGATGCGTCCAACTTGGTTGTCGTCGACCCCGAAGCCGAGGAAAAGGCCGCTCAGAAGGCCAAAGCCCACGAAGAGGCCCAAAAGGTAAAAGCCGAGGCGAAGGCCAAGCTCGACAAGATGCTCGACCAGGTGGAGAAGCTCGCGGACTAGCCAGCTACCCCAATCTCTGCTTCATTTGCGCCGCCGCGGTGTCCGGATTCGCCCGGATGCTGCGGCGGCGCTATACTTATGCAGTTTGAAGTACCTGTACCAAAAGGAGCTGTCGTGTCCCTTTCCATCGGTATCGTGGGCCTGCCCAACGTGGGCAAGTCGACGCTGTTCACCGCGCTTACCAAAAAGACCGGCCTTGCCGCCAACTACCCGTTCGCCACGATCGACCCCAACGTGGGTATCGTCGATGTGCCCGATAGCCGCCTGCAAAAGCTTGCTGACATTGTCAACCCTGGCCGCATTGTGCCGGCTACGGTCGAGTTTGTCGACATCGCGGGCCTGGTGAAGGGTGCCAACGAGGGCGAGGGCCTGGGCAACCAGTTCTTGGCAAACATTCGCGAGACCGACGCTATCTGCGAGGTCGTGCGCTATTTTAAGGATCCCAACGTCATGCGTGAGGTGGGTCGCACGGGCGAGTTCGTCGATCCCGCCGGCGATGCCGACACCATCATGACCGAGCTTATCCTGGCCGACATGGGCACGCTCGAGAAGCAGCTGCCTAAGCTCGAGAAGGAGGCCAAGCGCGACAAGGAGCTCATGCCCAAGTTTGAGGTCGCCAAGCGCCTGTTCGCCTGGCTCAACGAGGGCAAGCGCGCCGCGTCCATGGAGATGACCGACGAGGAGCGCGCCGCTGCCAAGGGCCTGTTCCTACTCACCATGAAGCCCATCTTGTATGTGGCCAACGTGGACGAGGACATGCTCAACGAGGACCTGGCGCCCATCGATGGCGTCAAGCCGCTGCCGATCTGCGCCAAGATCGAGGCCGAGCTTTCCGAGCTCGATCCCGAGGATGCGGCCGACTACCTGGAGAGCCTGGGCCTGGAGCAGCCCGGCCTGGACGTGCTCGCGCAGGCAGCCTACAAGCTGCTCGGTCTGCAGTCGTTCTTTACGGCTGGCGAGATGGAGGTCAAGGCCTGGACGGTGCGTCAGGGCGCGACCGCCCCGCAGGCCGCCGGTGTCATTCATACCGACTTTGAGCGCGGCTTTATTAAGGCCGAGGTCATTGGCTATGACGACTACATCGAGCTCGGTGGCGAGCAAGGTGCCAAGGCTGCAGGCAAGCTGCGCATCGAGGGCAAAGAGTATGTCATGGCCGATGGCGACGTCGTGCACTTCCGCTTTAACGTGTAAGGACGGCGAGCATGTTTAAATATGGAAAAAAAGCTGGCTACATGGGCATCGCGCTGCTGGTGCTTGCAGTGCTTCCGCTGGTGGTCGCAGCGTTTGTAATCCCCAACATTGGTCCCGAGGTGGCAACAAAGTTTAATGCTGCCGGTGAGGTGACGCGCTGGGGCAAGAGCTACGAGCTGCTGGCATTGCCGGTGCTCAACCTGCTGCTGAGCGTGGCGACGTACTTTACGGCGGGACGCCAGGCAAAGAACAATGAGGACTCCGCCGCCATGGCGCGCATCGTGTGCGAGCGCTACCTGCGAAACGGCTGCATCACGGGCGTATTCCTCAACGTAATTAACGTCTACTTTATGTATTCGGCGATTACCGGCACAGGCTTTGGCCTGGGCTTTTAGCTTGCGCCTTTAGGCAACGAGCCTGCAAGCATATTCGATGGCTGCTGCGAGGCCGCCGCTCGATCGTGGTTGAAAGACCACATCGGCGGCGGCCTCGTTTTCGTATCCGGCACCGCGAAGGCAGAGCGCGATACCGGCTTCCAAGAGAAGGGGCAGGCCACACTGGCTGGTTGCGATTACGGCAGCCTGATTGAGTGAGCAGCCGTGCGCTTGGCATTGGATGGCAAGTTCACCTTGCGCCGGGCAAGGGACCAAAACGGCGGCGACGCGACTTGATAGCAATGCAAATGCTGTGCGCTCATCGGGCGAAAGGCATTCTGCTTCAACGACGACGAGCTTGGGCGGTGCGCTGTTTGTGCGAAGCGTGGCTCGGTACATGCGGACCGAAGAACCCGACATAGAAAACTCCTGTATATTGGGCAAAACGTAAACTATAGTTTACGTTTTTGTTTTGCTCCATTTCAAACTCGTCTGCATGAACGAACATGCGAAACAGATTCTTGGCGAGCGAGTCGAGCGGACGCGCAAGGCCCTTGGTATCTCCAAGGTCGATTTTTGCGTGGCGGTTGGTATCAGCCGACCTTATCTCGATCAAATCGAAAGCGGAACGGCAAACAGCACGCTCGAGATTTTATTTAAACTTGCGCCCGCGCTTGGCATGACGGTGTCAGAGCTCCTCGAGGGCATTGAGTAGGCGTTTTTGCTAGATTTGTCGTTTGCTGAACGGGTCCCCCCGACGGCGGCGTGCAAAAACCCGAGTATTCAGCATCCCTCAATAAATTGACAGCAACCGAAGGCGCAAATACGATGCTTGCTGTTTTTGATTATCCACAAAATACATTATTATGAGGAATAATAGACGCGTGGGACGAGCCTATCGAACCGAAAAGCGATTTACAGCTAGCGGTTTTAACGTTTCCGGAAGGGGCGGGTGCTGAAAACTCCGCTTTTTGCACGTTCCGAGAGGTACCACGTGCCCCACAAGGCCCAAAGAGGCGGATTTTGTTTTAGCTACACCATCGGGATGCGGTCATGGTTGACCTGGCTGTAGAACAGGCGCTGAATCTCGGCCGCATCACGTGACTGGCCGAGCGCCCACATGGTCTTGGCCACGAGCGTTTCGGTGGTCATATCGTCGCCGCGCAAAATACCCGGATGGTCGGCGTAGGCGCGGCCGACCTCATAAACACCCAGATCGAGGCCCTCTTCGGGGACCTGTGTGGTCATAACGACGGTGCGACCCGAATCGACCCAGCGGAAAATCGCCTCTTGGAATGACTCGCCGGACTCGCCAAACTCGGGAATACCGCCAATGCCAAAGGTCTCCAGAATTACGGCGTCGTAGCTATCGGTCAGGGCGTCCAATATGCCTGGATTCACGCCGGGCGTGAGCTTAAGGACAAACACGCGCGAGTCGATACGGTCGTAGAAACGAACCGGGCTCTCATTCTGGTGGGTGCCGTGGAGCCCGTTGCGCACGATGCGGTCGTTGCGGATGTAGGCAATGGGCGGATAGTTGACGCTGATGAACGCGTTAAAGCTCATGGTGCGCTGCTTGCGGGCGCGCGTGCCGGCGATGGCCACACCGCCAAACACGATTGAGACGTCGTGCGAATGCTCGTCGAGCGCATAGAGCAGGCTCTGGTACAGATTGAGCTTGGCATCGGTAAAGGGGTTGCCCATGGGCTTTTGCGAGCCGGTGAGCACGATGGGCTTGGGGCTGTCCTGAATCAGGTAAGAAAGCGCCGCCGCGGTGTAGCTCATGGTGTCGGTGCCGTGCAGAATCACGAAGCCGTCGTGGTCGGCATAGCCCTCGACGATGACGTCGCGGATACGCATCCAGTCACTGGGACGCATATTGGTGCTGTCGATGTTCATGGGCTGCACGACGTCGAGCTCGCAGAGGCCCGAGATCTCGGGGACGCTCTGGGCGAGTTCCTCACCGGTCAGGGCGGGGGAGAGGCCGTTGCCGTCCTCGGTCGATGCGATGGTGCCGCCCGTGGCGATGAGAAGGATGCGCTTCATGTTGGTGTTCCTATCGTATTTGCCGCCCCAGAGGCGGAGTCGTTCGGTAGTATTGTGGCACAGGGTGTCCAATGTTCAAACGTATTACATCATCTGTAACGTTTGGTAACACTTCAATTGCCGTCAAATAGGGGCCCAGGTCGTGCGTTTGCCGTGCGCTGATGGCTGCGAGGGACGAGAAACCCCATATAACGTGTACACTATGAAAGTTATTCTCGTTTATTCGCGCGGGTGGGCATCGGCTCCCCGCCAACAAGAGGGGAAAACCATGGATCAAAAGGCTTCCGCAAAGGTCCTCGTACTCGACTTTGGCGCGCAGTACGGTCAGCTCATTGCCCGTCGCGTCCGCGACCTCAACGTGTATTCCGAGATCGTTCCCTGCGACATCTCGGCCGATGAGATTCGCGAGATGAACGCCTCTGCGCTCATCCTTTCCGGCGGTCCGGCCTCCGTGTACGCCGAGGACGCTCCGTCCATCGATCCTGCCATCTTTGACCTGGGCCTTCCCGTCCTGGGCTTCTGCTACGGCCATCAGATCACGGCCGTGACGCTCGGCGGCAAGGTCGGCCACTCAGAGGTGGGCGAGTACGGCCGTGCTACCATCACACGCACGGCCGGCGCCAAGCTCTTTAACTCTACGCCCATGGAGCAAACCGTGTGGATGAGCCACCGCGACGCCGTTTCCGAGGTGCCCGAGGGCTTTACCGTTACCGCCAGCACCGACGTGTGCCCGGTTGCCGCCATGGAGTGCCCCGAGCGCAAGATTTTCACCACCCAGTTCCACCCCGAGGTCAAGCACTCCGAGTACGGTCAGCAGCTGCTGAGCAACTTCCTGTTTGAGATCTGCGGTCTGGAGCCCAACTGGAGCATGGACAACCTGGTCGAGACCATGACGGCCGAGTTCCGCGAGAAGGTCGGCGACGACCGCGTGATTCTGGCCCTGTCCGGTGGCGTCGACTCCTCCGTCGTGGCTGCGCTGGGCGCTCGCGCCGTGGGCAAGCAGATGACCTGTGTGTTCATCAACCACGGCCTGCTGCGCAAGGGCGAGCCCGAGCAGGTGGAGGAGGTCTTCACCAAGCAGTTCGATGTCGACTTTATCCACGTTCACGCCGAGGACCGTTATGCCGAGCTTCTGGCCGGCGTGACCGAGCCCGAGGAGAAGCGCCGCATCATCGGTACTCAGTTCTGGAAAGAGTTCTTCGCCGTGGCGCAGCAGCTCGAGACCGATGGCAAGCCGGTCAAGTATCTGGCTCAGGGCACCATCTACCCCGACATCATCGAGTCCGGCGCTCGCAAGACGGGCGGCAAGACGGCCACCATCAAGAGCCATCACAACCTGATCCCGTTCCCCGAGGGCGTACACTTCGACCTCATTGAGCCGCTTGATCACTTCTTTAAGGACGAGGTCCGCGCGCTTGGTCTGGCACTGGGCCTGCCGGGTCATATCGTGTTCCGTCAGCCTTTCCCGGGCCCGGGTCTGGCCATCCGCATCATCGGTGCGGTCGACAAGGAGAAGCTCGAGATCCTCAAAAACGCCGATGCCATCGTGCGCGAGGAGCTGGATGCCTACAACCAGCGCCTGTTTGAGCAGACCGGCGAGCGCAACTCCGAGCACAGCTGCTGGCAGTATTTCGCGGTCCTGCCCGACATCAAGTCCGTTGGCGTTATGGGCGACGAGCGCACCTATCAGCGCCCGATCATCCTGCGTGCCGTCGAATCCAGTGATGCCATGACCGCCGACTGGGCCAAGCTGCCCTACGATGTGCTGGCCCGCATTTCCGGCCGCATCGTTGCCGAGGTCCCCGGCGCCAACCGCGTGTGCTACGACATTACGTCCAAGCCGCCCGCGACCATCGAGTGGGAGTAGTCGAAAGGCTATTTCGAGGCGTCGAATTTCCGTCCGCTGAGTACCGCAGAGTGTCGCAGCGTACGGAAGAAACGCAAAGCCCCCAGCAACTTGGGGGAATAAATTGAGCGAGATACCCCCGATTTCCACTTGAAATCGGGGGTATTTTTTATGCTTTGACCTGCTGTTTTAGGAAGTTTTACTCCTAATTGCCGTACAGGGCGGACATGGCGGCACCCCACGGACGGGGAGTAAAAGGTTTGTTGGGGGAGTAAATTGTCCCAGTCGCCTGTCCCAGTGGGGCAAAACGGACCCCAAAACTCAACTGAAACTCAACGGGGCGAAATATGGTGGCTTTTCAGCAAAACCGCAGGTCAACAATGGGGAGTAAAAAATTACTCCCCCAAGCGATTTTATCGGCTTTAACCCACTTCGAATGGTGGGTTTCGGGCATAAGAAAAGCAGGTGTTTCACTACCAATTGCGGGGGTAAAGCCACCTGCTCGCGTTTCAGTAAATATTTACTCCTAGAATTTGGCCTTCCAGTCGGCGTATTCCTCCGGCGTGATCTCTCCGGATTCCAGCTCGTTTCGCTTTGCGGCCCAGGCCTTGAGCATCTGGGCCGTCTTGGGCGCCTTCTCGGCAGACGCGTCGATAGAAAGACCAGAGCCATCCTCAGCGGGCACGATGCCGAACTCGTCCTCCAGCTGCAGAAGGAGGCCCAGGAGGTCTCGGGCGTTCTCTACCCCGAAGTCCTTCAGGGCAAGCGGGGAGATGTCGAGGGCTTCGGCAATGGCCTCCACCTGAGGCTGCTTGGGGGTCCTGAAATCCGTCTCGTAGTGGCGGATCGCACCCTCCGAGACGCCGATCCTCTCGCCCAGTTCTCCCTGGTAGAGCCCGCGCAGCTTGCGGTAGTACCTGATCTTCTCGCCAGTCGTCATCTTCCCTCCTGAAAATCTAAACCTCGTAATTCTAGCACCGTACGCAAACGTACGCAATTTCTTGACAGTACGAAAGCGTACGATTATGATTCGCTCATATCAAACGTACGTAATCGTACGATATTAGGAGGACAAATGAACCAGGAAGAAAACAGGCCCACCATGCTCAACGCCGAGCAGGTCGCACAGAGGCTGAACATGTCGAAAGGGTTCGCCTACAAGATCATCCAGGAGATGAACGAGGAGCAGATCAAGAAGGGTCGCGCGGTGGTCAAGGGCCGCGTCCGCTCCGACCACTTCGAGGCAAGATTCTTTGCCGGTGATGAAGATGCCCGTATATAGAAGCGAGAACGGGACGTTCTACTCCCAGTGCTTCTACCGCGACGGCAGGGGCGCGAAGCGGCACAAGGTCAAGAGGGGCTTTGCCACCGAGCTCGAGGCGCTCATGTGGGAGAAGGACTTCCTTGCTGTCCACAACGGCACCATGGACATGCTCTTCGCGGACTTCGTCGACGTGTACGCCACCGAGATCAAGCCTCGAATCAGGGAGCACACCTGGCTGACCAAGGAGTACATGATCAAGGACAAGATCATCCCCTTCTTCGGGAAGATGAGGATGTCCGAGATCAAGCCCATCGACGTCGTCCGCTGGCAGAACCAGCTTATCGACCACAAGGACGCCAACGGGAAGCCGTACTCGGCCACCTACCTCAGAACCATCAACAACCAGCTGAACGCCATCTTCAACCATGCCGAGCGCTACTACGACCTGACGGGCAACCCGTGCAGGAAGGTAACGAAGATGGGCTCGAAGAAAGGCGGAGAGATGAACTTCTGGACGAAGCAGGAGTATCTGAGGTTCTCGGAGGCCATCATGGACAAACCTCTTTCCTTTTACGCTTTCGAGGTCCTCTACTGGACAGGTATCCGCTGTGGAGAGCTCCTCGCCCTCACCCCATCCGATTTCATCTTCGAGACCTCGGAGCTCAGCATCACGAAGTCGTATCAGCGTTTGAAGGGCATCGACACCATCACCGACCCGAAGACTCCGAACTCCGTGCGAAGGATCGCCATGCCCAAGTTCCTCGCCGAGGAGATGAAGGAGTACCTGGAAGACTTCAGAGACGACCTTGGTCCCCATGACCGCATCTTCGACGTGACGAAGTACTACCTGACGCACGAGATGGAGCGCGGATGCAAGGAGTCCGGAGTCAAGAGGATCAGGGTCCATGACCTGAGGCACAGCCATGTCTCCCTGCTCATCGAGATGGGCTTCTCCGCGTTGGCGATCGCTGATCGCGTTGGCCACGAGAGCACCGATATCACCTACCGTTACGCCCACCTCTTCCCGAACAAACAGACCGAGATCGCCAACGCTCTTGAGTGCACCAAGGAGGGCTAGCCATGCCCTGCCCCAACTCTGCACGCAAGAGGTCGAAGACCATGGCTTTCAGGGTGAGCCCGGAGGAATACGAGCGGATCACCAATTTGGCCAAGTTGAGCGGGATGGACAAGCAAGATTTCATCATGGCCAAACTGATGGATCACGAGATAGTCGTAAGACCCTCTACGAGGGTCTACAAGGCCTTGAAAGACGCAATGGCGGAAATATACCAGCAACTGCTCAGAATCCGCGCAGGAGGCGAGCTGGACGCCTCAATGGAGGAAACTATCGGACTGCTGGCGAAGTTCTTTGACGGCCTTGCGCCAGCTGCAGACACCACCAGCAATATCGACCGAGAATACGAAAGTGTTTGGGATCTTGAGAGATACTAGGGTGTCCGTTGGTAGGGACAAGGTGCCATCGTACTCATCGTAAAAATCTTCTGGCATTGATACACAACGACAGGGGTTTGGCATATGAATTTCAATGCGTGCGTAAGGCCCGAAACCATCAGCAGCCCAACTAGCTTGGCGCATCCTTTTGGACGCGCCAAGCTAGTTATCCCCAATCAAAAGAACGATTATGGGAAGAATGAATCCGCCACGCTCGAAGACCTGTATGGGATGGAATTTGTAGCGGCCTACGTCCTTTGTAACGCTTACGCAAACGGTGAAGCGAAACCTCAGGCCGTTTTATTTCGATTTGAGAACTGCGATGTTCTGCTTAAAGTTAATCGGTGTTCAGGTTGTTTAGAGATGCAATTGGAAGCTCTTGATCTTCGAGCAATCCGTTATTCAGTCCCACTCAATCAAGATTGCTATTACTGGCAACTCGACTATAGTTCCTTGCATTTAACTGGGAATACCCTGATTTCTTTCAAGCTCAAACTGGACTCATCAAGCAACGATGCACAACGAGCTGAGTTTAACCTTGGAAATGGGAGGATAATCTTTGAAGCAAATCGCCTTTACATCATCGATACGTAGTAGTAAAGGACTTCGCTTGCCGGCAGTCTTTCCTCGTAAATCTCCAGGCCATTTTGAAGGTTAACCTGACTTGAATCAATTTTAAAATGCAGCCTGCTTGATCGCGTTTCCGACGGAAGGATCAATGCGGAACAAGTATCTAAGCAATACTCCTCACCGGTTTTTGGGTTGATTAAATGAGAAAGCAGCATCGTATACACAAGTTGCTTGTAATCAACATCGTCAACAGAAGAGTAGTACTTGGCATCAAAGATGCACTGCAACCCATCGTCTAAAAGATAGTAATCTGGCTCCATGGTTTGGCCGGGGCTTGCAATATTTAACGCATAGTATGCTTTATTAAAATCGGAAGGTCCCGTTGGCGAGTCCGACAAACAAAGTTGTCCATTACAAACTCCCTGAAAACGAGAACGTAAATACGATAAGGCAGCGCTCTCCCAGATTTTTTCAAACGAGTAATGCTTCAAGTAATATGGGCCGCCTATATTGGTCCCACTAAAAAAGGAAATGAGAGCATCAATCAGATCAATTTTTGTGTCAAGAAACGAGCGATTGCGTTCCTCCAATAACTTCCCGATAACATAGTCCTTATTCTCGAGAAGATTACGATTCGGATAATGAGAAAAGCTTTCACCCTCAAACAAAAAACCAAACCGAGAAAGCGTATACCCAATAACGAAAGACATACACTCCGTAATCAAGGTCTCAACGTTTTTTGTGGCCCTGTATCTTAAAGG
>NZ_JBNPLM010000032.1:0-16476 GCF_050313495.1 Collinsella sp. SGI.178
TCTTGGGACAGTCCTTTTCGGCAGTGCGAGCGGTCGTCTGCAAAGACCGTCCCCAGTGGCTAGTCATTTAATGGCTGGTCATTTAAGTCTGTCCCCAATGACTAGTATTGGCCATTTAAGTCTGTCCCCAATGACTAGTAGTAGGCCCACATGGCTTCGATTTCGTTGAGGACTTCTACGATGCCCCAACGGCGGGCGCTACGGCTGGGCGAATTGGGATCGTAGACACCGATTTGGTCGGCGTCGTCAATGCCGTAGAGCACGATGTAATGACCCACGTTGGTAAACGTGCCGGGACGCACGACGGCGATTACGGGGGCACCCGAGCGCAAGGCCTGGGCCATCGAGTCTCGGTTGTTGTAGAGCTGCGTCCCGTTAAGCCCCAGCTGCGCGGCGCCGCTCGTCATAAACGACCACTCGGTGGCACCGGTGGGGGCATAGTTGCCCGCCTCGGAAAGGGCGCACATATCGACCGGTGTCATATCGGTGCGCCCCGTTTTAAAGATGTAGATCATGGTGAGGCAGGTGGGTCCGCAGCCGTTTTGGCGGATAGTTCCGCCGGCGTAGGGCAGCTCCGACCATGCGGGGTCGATCTGGTAGATATGCGGCATGGTGCCGGCACTCCACTGCGAACGTGGGGTCGAAAAAACAAACGAGTAGCCGGGTGCGACTGGGGCTTTGAGGAGCTTTTCCTCGGCGGTGGGCTCTAGGCCGGCAGAGCCATGCGAGGCACACGACCCCAGATACACAAATGCCAGACATGCCATGATGGAGCACAGGGCAAGACAGAGACGATGAATCTGCGGATTGGCGGCCCGGCCGCGTCCCAGCGGCCGTGGCTGCTTTGCGCCGCGTCCGCCGCGGGGCTTCGAAAAGAAACGGCTGATGTGGTTGTCAGACTTTCGCCGATCGATTTTCTGCCGCCGAGGCACTTCGGCCCGGCGTTGACGGTTGCTCGAGCATGGGCGACCCGCCTGACGCGTGCTGGTATTCTGCGGCATAGACGACGAGGGGCGATCCTGCGGACGCTGCGGCCCGTCGTTGTCAGAAACACTCCTGGATGCTGGCGTGGTACGCCCGGCAAGGCGAACGTTTCGCTGTCGTTCGCCGCCGTTGTATTCGTATGCCATTTGCACCGCCTCGTCTCATGTATAACCCGTCCATCCTACAAAAAAGACGTGCAGCAAATGAGGACATACACCAAAACCTCGGTAAGCGGCATGGACGGGAGCGAGCCTGGCGCCATAAAGCGACGCCCTCCGCGAGCGATTGAGTCGCGTCATCAAAACGGACGCCCGCACCGAGTGGCGCCCCTCGCCGTTCGTCCCAAAAACGGCGCCGCTCGTTTTGCAGTTCTGCCTTCGGTCGAGCTACGAGTGGCGTTGCTGTGCCAAGGCCGTATCTTAAAGCCATGAAATAAAAAGTGCGCGGCAAAACAGGCCGTGCAAGGGGTGACGCCAAGGGGCGTCAGAAAGGAAAGGAGGGGAACAATGGCGGACAAGAACGCAGAAGTTGCAGTCGAGGATACCGGCGGCATGAAGAAAACGCTTTCGCTCTGGAACTTCTTCACCATCGGTTTCGGTGCCATCATCGGTACCGGTTGGGTTCTGCAGGTCGGCGACTGGATGGTCGTGGGCGGCGGTCCCGTTCCCGCTATGATCGCATTCCTCTTGGGTGCAATCTTCCTCGTGCCCGTCGGAGCTGTTTTCGGTGAGCTTACGGCTGCTATCCCCATCTCGGGCGGCATCGTCGAGTATGTCGATCGTAGCTTTGGCCGTACACTGAGCTACATCACCGGTTGGCTCCTGGCCCTGGGCAACGGCATCCTGTGCCCGTGGGAGGCCATTGCCATTTCGACTCTCGTGTCCGAGATGTTCGGTAGCCTGCCCGGTCTTGAGTGGCTGCGCGCCATCAAGCTCTACACCATCCTGGGCGCCGACGTTTACCTGTTCCCGACGCTGATCGCGCTCGGCTTTGCAGTTTACGTCATCTTCCTCAATTTCCGCGGTGCCAGCTCGGCCGCCAAGCTCCAAGCCTTCCTGACCAAGGCCCTGCTCTGCGGCATGCTACTCGCCATGGGCGTCTCGCTGTTCACCGGCTCGCCGAACAACGCCATGCCTGTGTTCTCCCAGGTCGCCGGTGCTGGCGGCGGTAAGGCCGCCACCGAGGGCACCAGCCTGTTCGCCGGTATCGTGTCGGTCCTGGTTCTGACCCCGTTCTTCTACGCCGGTTTCGACACCATTCCTCAGCAGGCTGAGGAAGCAGCCGAGGGCCTTAACTGGAACAAGTTCGGCAAGATCATCTCCCTGGCCCTGCTGGCCGCCGGCGGCTTCTACATGGTCTGCATTTACTCGTTCGGCACTATCCTTGACTGGCATGAGTTTGTTAAGAGCCCCGTTCCCGCGCTTGCCTGTCTTAAGGGCATCAACATGCTCCTGTACCTGGCCATGCTCGTCATCGCCACGCTTGGACCCATGGGCCCGATGAACTCCTTCTACGGCGCCACGAGCCGCATTATGCTCGCCATGGGCCGCAAGGGCCAGCTGCCCGAGAAGTTTGCCGAGGTCGATCCCAATTCCGGTGCTCCCAAGCTCGCCTGCGTCGTTCTGGCCATCATCACCGTCGTCGGTCCGTTCCTGGGCAAGAACATGCTCATCCCTCTGACCAATGTGTCGGCTCTCGCCTTCATCTTCTCCTGCGGCATGGTCGCTCTTGCCTGCCTGCGCATGCGCTTCACCGAGCCCGACCTACCTCGTCCCTACGAGGTGCCCGGCGGCAAGTTTGGCATCAGCCTCGCCATCGCTGCCTGCGCCATCATCATCGGCCTGCTCGTGATTCCGTTCTCTCCCGCCTCCCTCAACATGGTGGAGTGGAGCATCGTGATCGGCTGGTTGGCTATTGGCCTGGCTCTCATGGCTTTCACCAATTCCCGCAAAAAGTAACGCTGAGCCGGGGCGGATTGGGTGCGCGGTGCCCTCTCTCCCGCGTACCGAACCCGGCATCACTTGGGTAGCTTTGTGAGGCCTTAACCCAACACGGCCTCACCCACTATATGGATCCATAAGGAGGAACCATGTCCACTAAGTATGCAATCGTTGGCGGCAAGCTCATCGACGGTACCGGTGCCGAGCCGGTCGAGAACTCCCTCGTTCTCGTCGACGATAACGGCAAGATCGAGTACGCCGGTGTTATGCAGGACCTTCCCGAGGGCGTTGAGGTTATCGACGCCGCCGGCAAGACTGTCCTTCCCGGCCTGATCGACACCCACCTGCACTTCTCGGGCAACCTGACCGACGATGACACCGATTGGGTCATGCAGCCGCTCCTCGAGAAGCAGGCCGTCGCCGTCAAGCAGGCCTACGACTGCCTCACCCACGGCCTCACCACCGTCTGCGAGATCGGCCGCTTTGGTATCCAGATTCGCGACTGCATCGACAAGGGCGTCTTTAAGGGTCCGCGCGTTCTGGCCACCGGCCTCGGCTTCTGCCGTGTTGCCGGTCACGGTGACTCCCACCACTGCACCCAGGAGCTCAACAAGGAATCCCATCCCTGGGGCGACCAGGTCGACGGTCCTTGGGATCTGCGCAAGGCCGTCCGTCGTCGCCTGCGCGAGAACCCCGATGCCATCAAGATCTGGGCTACCGGTGGCGGCATCTGGCGCTGGGACTCCGGTCGCGACCAGCACTATTGCTCCGAGGAGATCCAGGCCGTGGTCGAAGAGGCCAAGATGGTCGGTATCCCCGTGTGGAGCCACTGCTACAACAACCACGCCGCCGCCTACGATTCCGTTCGCTTTGGCTGCGAGCAGCTGATTCACGGCTTCGATATCGATGAGCGCACCATGGACCTCATGGCCGAGCAGGGCACCTTCTTCACCCCGACGATCGCCTTCCTGCCCACCTGGTACGCCACCTATCCTCCCGTCTACGTCCCCGAGCTGCACGACAAGTACGAGGGTACCCTGGTCGAGAAGGAGCTGCAGCGCAACTATGACTGCCTGCGCGAGGCCAAGAAGCGCGGCGTCGTCATGACGATCGGCTCCGACTCCTTCTCCTTCGTCACCCCGTACGGCACCTGCTCCATCGAGGAGATGTACGAGTTCGTCGACAAGATCGGCTTCACCCCGGTCGAGACCATCACCTGCGCCACCCTCAACGGCGCCAAGATGTGCCACATCGAGGACGAGACCGGTTCCATCGAGGCCGGCAAGTGCGCCGACCTGCTGGTCGTCAACGGTGACGTCGCCGCCGACATCCACGTGCTCAACACCGACAACATGGACGTCATCATGAAGGACGGCTGGATTGTCGAGGCCGGCACCTTCGGCGAGCCAAACAAGTACAGCGCCTAAGCTACCGTTAGTCGATGGCTGGATGTAAAACACAGTTTTTGATTGCATAATGCAATGGAGAGGGTCGCTTGCGGCCCTCTTTATTGCTATCGGTACTACGGACAAGAGGGGATGACGGTGGATCTCAATAGGCTGATTCTGGGCAAGAGTTACAACTCTACCAAGGTCTTTCGTACGGCCCAGCATGTGGTTCAGGCCATCCTACTCGGTGTTGTCGTTCCGGCGCTTATCTTGCTGCTTATCTGGGATTTAACCGATAATCCCAATCCCGTTCCAGGCGTTGTCGTTATTGCCGGCCTGGTCATGCTGTGCTTCTTCTTCTCGTATGTCTTTGTGGTCCCCGATGACCTCACATCGAGCGCAACCGACCGCACGCTCGCCATCGCATCAAAAATATTCGCCTACACGTCGCGCGGCCTTACGCCCGAAGCGGCCCTGGGTGCCTCTAAAATCATCCTGTCCGAGACCATCGCTTCTGCCATCTGCTTTACTGACGGCAGGCAGGTGCTGGCAAGCTGGGGCGAGGACTCGGCAAAGTGCCCTGCCGGAACCCCGGTAGTGCTCAAGACCACGCTCAACGTGATTGAGACGGGCGAGCAGAGCGTGTTTTCGCGTGATGCCTCCAATGAGACGGGCGGCTATTTTCCCCGTCTGCGTGCCGGTATTGTCGCGCCGCTTAGCGTGCGTGGGCATTGCGTGGGCACGCTCGAGCTGTATTACCCCCGCCTGAGCAGCATCGATATGCGCCAGACGGCGCTTGCCTCGGGTTTTGCCGATCTCATTTCCACGCAGCTCGCCAGCTTTGAGCTCGAGCGCCAGGATGAGCTCACGGCCCGCGTTGAGCTCCGCGCTCTGCAGTCGCAGGTCGATCCGCATTTTCTATTCAATACCATTAGCACGATCGTTTCGCTCGTTCGAACCGAGCCCGACAAGGCGCGATCGCTGCTGATCGACTTTTCCAACTACTATCGTCAGACGCTTTCTGATTCCGATACGCTCACCACGCTCGAGCACGAGGTGGAACAGGGCACCCGTTATATCAATCTTATGCAGGCCCGGTATGGCGACGGCCGTCTGCGCGTTTCGGTCGACATCGACTTTGAGGTGCGCGACAGCCTGGTGCCGCCGTTTATCTTGCAGCCGCTGCTCGAAAACTGCATCAAGCATGCGCAGCGCGAGACCGAGCCGCTTTCCATTCGTGTTAGGGCTTTTGAGACCGATGACGGCTTGGAGATCATCGTCGAAGATGATGGCATCGGTATGAGCGAAGAAGTCTGCGCGCATCTGTTTGAGCAGCATCGCCGAGAGGAGCCCGAAAGCATTACCGCCGACGGCTCCGTCAAGCGAGGTTGCGGCCTGGCGCTCTTCAACGTGCTTCAGCGCATCCATTTCTTTTACGGAGAAGATTCTGGCATGCGCGTGAAGTCCCAGGAGGGCGTGGGAACGCAGGTCATCGTTGAGTTGAACGGCGAGCCGCATGAGCCGGCGCCGCTAACGGTGTAGCACGCGGTTGGATTGAGAGAAAAAAGAGGGGAAGCGCATATGTCCGAAGGCTGGAACATCTTGGTGGTTGACGACGAGCCTCCAATTAGGGCTGAGCTACGTTATCTGTTGGAAAAGGATGCGCGTGTGGGCCAGATTGCCGAGGCGGGCAATGTCACCGAAGCCGTGGAATCGATTCTGTCGAACAAGCCCGACGTGCTGTTTTTAGACATTACCATGCCCGGTCGCTCGGGAATTGAGCTTGCCGAGACGCTTCAGAACCTAAAGACACCGCCGGTCGTGGTGTTTGTGACGGCATTTGCCGAGTATGCGGCTGACGCCTATAACCTCGATGCCGTCGATTACATCGTAAAGCCGGTCGAGGATGCTCGCCTGTCAAAGGCGCTCGATAAGATCGAGACCGCCCTGGGCGCTCGCCGTGTCGTCCATGCTCCGCGCCAGCCTTTGCGCCTGACGGTGGATCGTGGGGGTAAAAAGGTGTTCATTCCCGTGGCGGATGTCTGCTACTTTGAGGCGCGCGCCGATTTTTGCAACGCCGTCTGCGCCGAGGGAACATATCTGATCAATGAGTCGATTTCATCGCTCGAGCGGCGCCTGGCCTCCGAGGGCTTTATCCGTGTCCACCGCAGCTATCTGGTCAATTTGGAAGACGTGCACGATGTCGAGATCGGTTCTACGGGTCTTATGGAACTCAGACTCGATCGCGTAACCTCGACGGTGCCCGTGTCCCGTCGTCGCGCTGCCGAGGTTAAGGCGCGCCTGGGGCTTGTGTAGACGGTCCGCATGCCATCGTTTGCCGACGCGGGTTTGGCATGGCCACACGGTGGGCATAATGGGTGACATCGAATGAAATCGAAAGGATCATTATGCCTGCGCTTATTACGCATCATCTGTTTGGCGAGGAAAGCATCGATCGTCTGCCGCAGGGCGTCATTACGTCCGACGAGGAACGCATTGCCTTTATCCTGGGCAACCAGGGTCCCGACCCGTTTTTCTTCCACATCCTGACGCCGCGCGTTTCCGACTGCACGCTGCTGGCGCAGGCCATGCATCGCTCGCGCATGTCGCGCCAGTTCTCGTGCCTGCGCGACGGCGTGTCCCATCTGCTCCCGCGCGACGCCAACTTGGGCCGCGCCTTTGCGCTGGGCCTGCTGTCGCACTACGTGCTCGACCGTAATGCCCACCCCTTTGTCTACGAGCAGCAGTTTGGCATTGTCGAGTCCGATCCCGAGCTGGAGGATTCGGGCAGCCAGGTCCATGCGGTGCTCGAAAGTGACCTGGACGTGCTGATGCTGCAGCTCAAGCGCGACGGGGCCACGGTCGAGGACTATCCGCCGGCGGGCGAGATCGTCACCACCGACCGCATCAATCGCGTGGCCGGCGTGCTGATGAGCTATGTTGCCGGGCGTGTGTACGGTATCGATATCCCAGCGGGGGAGTACGGTGCCGCCGTTGCCGACATGCAGCTGCTCTATCGCGCCATTGAACCGGCGGGCTCGGCCAAGACGCGTGCAATTGCCCTGGTCGAGGGTCTAGTACACGACTACTCCCTGCTCGATGGCCTTGCTCACCGCGTGACGACCGAGCCGCCCGAGCGCACCGGCAATCTGGGCCATCTGACGTGGAAGAACCCCTTTACCGATGAGGTCTCGAACGAGAGCTTCCCCGAGGTCTTTGACCGCGCGCTGGTCGATTACGAGTGCACGGTCACCCGCTTTATCGAGACCGGCGATATGGAGGCCGTGACCAACCACGTCAATTACAGCGGTCGCGTGCTCGACGCTGACGAAGAGTTCGACCGCGAGGAGTAGGGCTCGTGCGTGCCCCTTTGCCGAATCCTTACCGGTGCCTCTGTGCAATTGGGGTACGATGAATTGACTGCATATCGGGCGAATACGAAGGGTCCCTGTCCATGAAATACACCAAGCTCGAGCGTAACTGGGTTATGTACGATGTGGGCAATTCGGCCCTCGTGTTGCTCAACACCTCGGTGGTGCCCATCTACTTTAACGCCATCAATACCGGTGCTTCCTCGGCCGATTTGGTGGTCGCTTGGGGTAGCGCGCAGACGATTGCCTCGCTGGTCATTGCCATGCTCATGCCCATTCTGGGCGCGCTTGCCGATTACGCCGGCAACAAGATCAAGTTTTTCTTGGGCTTCTTCCTCACGGGCTTGGTGCTTTGCCTGGCGCAGGCTATCCCAATGTCCGCCATGGCATTTTTGACCGTGTACGTGCTGTGCACCATCGGCCTTAACTCTTCTATGACGTTCTATGACGCCATGCTGCCCGACATTACCACCGACGAGCGCATGGACGCCGTGTCCAGCTCGGGCTATGCCTGGGGCTACATCGGTTCCACCGTGCCGTTTATCATCTGCCTGGCGCTTATCATGGGTGGTCCCGCTCTTGGCGTCCCCACCATGCTGGCAACGCGTCTGTCGTTTGTCATCACTGGTGCCTGGTGGCTCATCTTTACCCTGCCGCTCATTCGCAGCTATAAGCAAAAGTACGGTCGTGAGCGCGGTCCCGAGGACACCATCGGCCACATCGTGGGCGGCGTGTTCTCCGAGGTCGTACACACCATGCGCGAGATCGCCCACAACAAGACCGTGCTGGTCTACATGATCGCGTTCTTCTTCTACATCGACGGTGTACACACGGTCATTTCCATGGCAACCAGCTACGGTTCGGCTCTGGGCATCGACTCGACCCAGCTGGTACTGGCCCTGCTCGTTACACAGTTCGTGGCCTTTCCGTCCGCTATCATCTACGGCAAGCTCGCCGGACGCGTGGGCACGCTCAACATGATCCTGGTGGCGGTCGCCGCCTACATGGGCATTGTGCTGTTCGCCGCGTTTTTCCTCAAGACCGCCTTTGAATTCTGGGTGCTTGCCATTATGGTCGGCCTGTTCCAGGGTGGCGTGCAGGCACTCAGCCGTAGCTACTTTGGCCGCATCATCCCCAAGGAAAAGTCCAACGAGTACTACGGCTTCTTTGACATCTTTGGGCGCTATGCAAGCGTTATGGGCACCTTTCTGGTGTCGGTCGTCACCTCGCTGACCGGCAACCCGTCGCTGGGCGTTCTTTCCATTGCTGTGCTGCTGATCGTTGGCTTTATGCTGCTGGCCCGCCTGTCTCGCATGACTCGAGCGGCAGAGCATGCCGCATAGGAGCGAGCGGCTATTGTGCCTGTCCGCGGTACTCTTTTGGGGTTATCCGCAATAAACATTGCGACTTGCGAGCAATGATTTGCCCAAGTGGGTATGATGGAATCAGCTAGGTCGCGGGGCGTCGCCTGTGTTTGGCGGCGCCTCGTTTTTGTGTTGCAGGGAGGGAAGGCATGAACGCCACAGTTGTGATTCCAACATATTGGGCGGGCGATGATGCCCATGCAAACGCTCCCGGTGTCTATGACCACTCGACGAAGCTCAACGCCGCCAATCCCGAGCTCGATCGCTGTCTTGCTTCGCTCGAGCAGGTACGCGATATTCCGCGAATCATCCTTTTGGTGGTCTGTCCCATCTCGGCCACGGCGGATGTGTCGAAGCGCGTACGCGAAATCGTCGACGCGCACCCTACGCTCAAAGTTACCGTAGTCACCAATACCCAGGCATCGCGTATCGCCGACCGCGTAGCGCAGATTGCGCCCAAGGGTTCGGGAGAATGCGTGAGCCTGCGCGGCTATGGCGCCATCCGCAATATGGGACTTGCCTGTGCCGCCGTGCTGGGTCACGATGCCGTCATCTTTTTGGATGACGACGAGACTGTCATCGATGCCGACTTTATGAAACGCGCGACTTACGCGTTGGGGCAGCAGACGCGTCAGGGCCTGCCGATCTTGGTTAAGAGCGGCTACTTTTACGATCGAGACGGATCGCCGCTGGCCCCCACGGACAAGGTGGGCATCTGCCACCGTTGGTGGACCAAGCGTATCGAGTTCAATCGCTGGATGAAAAAGGCGCTCTCGGGTACCCGTATTTCGCGTTCAAACTATGTGTGCGGCGGCCTTATGGCCCTCCATGCCCGCGCCTTTACCCGCGTGGCATTTGACCCGTTTATCACTCGTGGCGAGGACCTGGACTACCTCTTTAATATGCGCATATTTGGCTACGACGTATGGTTTGATAACGAGTGGACCGTACGCCATCTGCCGCCCGAGTCCGAGAAACGCTCGCCGCGCTTTATGCAGGACGTGTACCGTTGGTACTACGAACGTGCCAAGCTAACGTTTGCCGCGCATCAGAAAGAGCTCATTCCCGTTACAGCCGCGTCTCTCATGCCCTATCCGGGCCCGTGGATTTCGCGCGAGCTTGACGATCGCGTGCGTAAGACTGCCATGGTCCGCAGCATTTTTACCCGCGAGCACGAGGGATACCTACGCATTTGGCGCCACGGTATTGACGAGGCCAGGACCTACGCACGCCAAAACGCCGCAAGCTACCTGCGTTTCCAGAGCTTCTGGCCCAAGATTATGGATGGGCTCTGGCGTGACGCCCAGCTGACCAGCATCCTGGAGGGGACTGAATGATCGACCGCCGCGCCCAGCGCGATAGTTCAATGTCAATCTTTCGCATCATTGCCGTATCCTGCGCCATTTGTGTGCTGGTGTACTTTGTTTTTGCCCTGGCGACTGGAATCGAGCCAATCGCGACCGTGGTCGCCTGTACGCTGCTATGCATCTTCCTGTGTATCTTTATCTTTTTGACGCTCAATCCCGATTCGGTTCGCTCGCAGTACACCGAGGAGACGCTCTCGGTGGCCTCGGCCATGCTCGAGGACATTAAAGGCGGTCTGACGCAGGAGTCAGCACGTCTGGTATGCCAGCGCATTTTGCCCGAGACACGCGCCATGACAGTTGCCGTTACCGACGAGAGCAACGTACTGGCCTGCGCGGGCGAGTTTGAGGAAAAGCTGCTGCCCAATTCTCCCATTCATACGCTCGCCACGCGCTACGTCATCGAACACGGTATCGTCCAGTCGTTCAACCGTGTGGTGGACGTGGTGGGTTCGGATGGCTCACACAACCAGGTCCCCGCTGGCATCATCGCACCCATCAAGGTGGGCGACCGCACCGTCGGCACGCTCAAGTTCTATTACAAGACCCCGCGTGCCGTCGACCGTACCCAGTATGCGCTCGCCTCGGGTTTTGCCGAAATCCTGTCCACGCAGCTCGCCATTCACGAGCTCGAGGTGCAAAAGGAGCTCACGGCCCGTGCCGAGGTGCGTGCCCTGCAGGCGCAGATTAACCCGCACTTCCTGTTCAACACGCTCAACACCATCGCATCGTTTACGCGTACCGACCCGCTGCGCGCCCGCGAGCTGCTGCGCGAGTTCTCCTCGTTCTATCGCGCAACGCTCGACAATTCGGGCTCGCTCATTCCCGTGTCGCGCGAGGTCGCACAGACCAAGCGCTACCTGACGTTTGAGAAGGCGCGCTTTGGCGAGGATCGCGTGCTGGCGACCTTTGACGTGTCCGAGGACGTCGAGGACACGCTGGTTCCGGCATTTGTGATCCAGCCGATTGTCGAGAACGCCGTGCGTCACGGCATGGGTGATGCCAGTGCGCTGAAGATTGACGTGACGGTGCGCAGGGATGGTGACGATGCGATTTTGATTTCGGTGGCCGATGACGGTGTGGGCATGGACGAGGGCATCGCTGCCAGACTGTTTGACGAGCGCTCTGCCCGTCCCGACGCCAGCTCCCCGCAGGGTGGCGGCGCCGGCGTTGCCATGCACAATATTTCGGAGCGCATTCATCGCTTTTATGGGCCGCACTCCTATACGCGCGTCGAATCGGCGCCGGGTAAGGGCGCTAAAGTGCTCCTACATCTCGATTTGTCGGAGAGCATCTTCGACATTCAAGAGTAGAATAATTGGTCACGGGCTTAACGCCGGTTGGCGTATGCCCGACGTAGTTAGTTGACGAAAGGTTTTATCCCCATGCTGCGTGCGATGATTGTGGATGATGAGGCCCCGGCCCGTTCGGAACTTCGCTTCTTGCTCGAGCAGACGGGCAAGATCGGCACGATCACAGAAGCGTCGAGCGTTCGCTCCGCCATCGAGATGCTTATGGAGAGTCGCGTTGATGTCGTGTTCCTCGATATTTCGATGCCTGGCGCTTCGGGTCTGCAACTTGCCGAGGCGCTGCATAAGCTTAAGAATCCGCCGGCGATCGTGTTTGTGACCGCGTACAGCGATCATGCGGTTGAGGCGTTTGATGTGGATGCCGTCGACTATCTGATGAAGCCGGTAGAGGAAGCCCGCCTGGATCGTGCAATCGAGAAGGTCATGCAGCGCACGAAGCCCGTTGCGGACAGCAAGGTGACCATCGAGCGCATCCCGGTGGAGAAGGGCGGCCGCAAGGTGCTCATCCCCGTGGACGACATTCGCTTCATTATGGCCAAGGACGATTACTCCTGTATCTATACCGTCGACGACCGTTTTTTGTCGACGACCTCGCTGGCACAGTTCGAGGCCAAGCTCTGTGATTTTGGCTTCTTCCGCGTTCACCGCCGCTATATCGTTAACTTGGCGTGTGTTACCGACGTCGAGACGGTTCCCTCGGGCGCTATCCAGCTGGGCATTACGGGCGTCGACGAACGCGTACCGGTTTCGCGCCGTCGCGTCGTACCGCTCAAGAAGGCCCTGAGCCTCTAGCACACCGGCCCCGCAGCCCTGTAGACCAAAATCGTCTGCGGAGCCGCGGGGCTTTTTGTATGAATGCACCAAATCGTTTTGCGGAAGGGATCCCATGAACAGTGCAAGCGCCAAGCGTATCGACATCATCTCGGACACCCACGGTTATCTGTCGCCCGCGCTTTTAGATGAGTTGAGCGGCGCGGACCTGATTATCCATGCCGGCGATCTTACGTCGGAGATGGACTACGAACATCTGCGAACCATTGCCCCCGTGCGAGCGGTTCTGGGCAATAACGACTACTACCGTGATTACGGCCCCGAAGTGGACCGTCTGGCGCTCTTTAGCTACGAGGGCCTTAAGTTTGCCGTAGCCCACTACCGCGAAGACCTCCCGGTGGGATCCGTGGACGTAGCCATCAACGGTCACACTCACGTAACCAAAGAGGCCCAGGTGGGCCGCTGCTTGGTCCTCAACCCAGGCAGCGCCAGCTACCCCAGGGGCACCCGGGGCCCCACCATGGCCAGAATGCTCGTCAAGGACGGCAAGATTCTCAGCACCAAATTTATTGACCTAGAGTAAACGCAACAAAAACGGGGGATGCAGATTGCATCCCCCGTTTTTCTTTGAGCCAAAGGCCGAAGTTCAACAACAACCATCAGGCAACCCCGCCCCGGAGACCCTCCCGGAGGGACCCAAAAAATATTTTCAAAAAAGTTGTTGCGCGGCGAACAGACTTCTGTGTATACTAATCCCCGCAGCGCACGCGAGCGGAAACAAACGCGAACGACTGCCTGGGGAGTTAGCTCAGTTTGGTTAGAGCGCCGGCCTGTCACGTCGGAGGTCGCGGGTTCGAGCCCCGTACTTCCCGCCAACGCAATTAAAGCCACGTCTTCGGACGTGGCTTTTTGCGTTTAATAGGACAACCGCTCGGCCGTCCCTTTCATTCTGCTCCTTGTTTCCGAAATGCGGAAATGAATTAAGTATATCGGTTTAAACAGGGGGGGGGTTTGTTGCGCAACACTCGTTCAATGAAACAGGGGGTTAGGTTATACTAAATTCCACTGCAGGCCTAATCTGATGCAATTTGCTTTGGATTCGACCTTCAGCGGACATCTAATTCACTATTTGGTTGTCCCGGCGGTTATTTAGCGTCTCGACGTAAGCTCGGCCCCGGAGCCCGTTCGAGCTGTTCGTATTCCTTGAAAGGGGAAACATGGACATATCGAGGAAGACTGATTATGCCCTCCGCATGCTTGCGATGCTTG
Source organism: Collinsella sp. SGI.178 (assembly GCF_050313495.1). NCBI lineage: Bacteria > Bacillati > Actinomycetota > Coriobacteriia > Coriobacteriales > Coriobacteriaceae > Collinsella > Collinsella sp. SGI.178. The sequence continues at coordinate 13,762 of NZ_JBNPLM010000032.1, forward strand.
CCGAGGAGCCGGAGCGGTTGCTTTCTGTTCGCACTGCTGCCGAAGAGGTCAATGTTCCGTATTCGTTTGCCCGTTCGATCCAACACGGTTTGGTTCAGGCCGGTATTGTGGAGAGCCTGCGTGGCGTCCACGGCGGCATGCGTCTTAAGGTCAACCCGAGCGAGGTCACTATCCGTCAGGTCGTCGAGGCCGTTCAAGGCCCTATGGTTATGAATGATTGCACGGCACTCGATGGCGACTGTGCACGCAGGGGCACGTGCTGCTATCATCCCCTGTGGGCTGGGGCCCAGGCGCTGATGCGTGACTACCTCGATTCCGTTTCGCTGGACGATGTCGTCGCTCGCCGCCAGTTCCCCGCCGTCGATCCCAAGTTCGCCGACCGCGACGCCTTTCCCGAGTATGCCGTTTGCGCGTGTGCTTGCCGGGAGGAGTAGCGCCGCATAAGGAGCATAGCTATGATTCAGGACCCCTTTCGTTCGATGATTCGTTCGGAAGGGGTTCTGCGTTATCGCGACCTTCCGTGGCGCCGCACACGCGACCCGTACATCATCTGGCTTTCCGAGGTCATGCTGCAGCAGACGCAGGTTCCACGCGTAGAGATGCGCATGCCGGCATGGCTCGACCGCTTTCCGACCGTGCATTCTCTCGCCCAGGCCGCTCCTTCTGATGTTTTGGACGCTTGGCAGGGCATGGGCTACAACCGCCGTGCTTTGGCGCTCCATAAGGCTGCGCAGCGACTCGTGGAGGACTGGGATGGGGAGTTTCCGCGTGATACATGCGACCTGGTCGCGCTGCCCGGTATTGGGCCCGCAACGGCGCAGGGCATTCGGTCGTTTGCGTTTGATCTTCCGGGAGTGTACCTGGAGACCAATGTGCGCACGGTCTTTCTGCATCACTTTTTTCCTGACGTTCCGTCTGTTCCCGATCGCGAGTTGGTGCCGTTGATCAAGGCGGCCTGCCCGGCGGCGCCCGGTGCGGCGGCGGATGAGGCCGCTCCCTTTGCCGTGCCGCTCGACGATGCCGATACGCCGCGCGCGTGGTATTACGCGCTGCTGGATTACGGCGCGTATCTTAAAAAGACGCTGCCCAATCCGTCTAGGCGCTCGGCGGGCTACAGCCGCCAGTCCAAGTTTGAGGGCTCGCGTCGGCAAAAGCGTGCCCATATCGTGCGCATGCTGCTTGCAGCTCGCGACGGACAGCCAGCGGGCATAACGCTTGTTGAAGCGTTACAGACGTTAACAAGATGGAGGCCGCAGCGGGTCGCGAACCGGTTGGTTGCGATTTTATTGCGGGTATTCTTGCCGACCTGGAGCGCGAAGGCTTTTGTCGTGCCGAAGGCGAGCGCTGGCTGAGTGTGTGATGACGCGAATTTGCAGAACAGGATAGTAAGGTTTAGATTCTCGGCATGAGGGTATCCTAAAGACAATGCCGCTCAAAGTCTGTGGGCGGCGCGTATTGAAGGGAAGTACACCTATGGATTTTGAGAATTCTCAAACCAAGAAGAACCTCGAGACCGCTTTTGCCGGTGAGTCCCAGGCGCACACCAAGTATCGTTACTATGCATCCAAGGCCAAAAAGGACGGCTACGTTCAGATTTCGAATATCTTTGCAGAGACGGCGGGCAACGAGTCCGAGCATGCCAAGCTGTGGTTTAAGTACCTGCACGACGGTGCTGTTCCGGATACGCTGGACAACCTGCGCGATGCCGCCGCGGGCGAGAACTACGAGTGGACCACGATGTATGACGAGTTCGCCAAGACCGCCGAAGAGGAGGGTTTTGCCGAGATCGCCGCGAAGTTCCGTGGCGTTGGCGCTGTCGAGAAGGCTCACGAGGAGCGCTATAACAAGCTCGTCGAGCGCATTGAATCGGGCGAGGTGTTTGAGCGCGAGGGCGTAAAGGTGTGGAAGTGCCTGAACTGCGGGCACCTGCATGTTGGTGCCAAGGCGCCCGAGGTGTGCCCGGTTTGCAACCATCCCAAGGCGTACTTTGAGGAGCAGGTGGTGAACTACTAGCGCGTGGCGCTGGCTGCGCTCCGGCTTCGGGCCGTCGCGTGCTCGCTACAGAAAAGCTGATAAGAAGTTTGTGTGCCGCCCCTTATGGGGCGGCACGTTTTGTTTGGGGCCCCTGTCTTCACAATTTCCGTCAAGCTTTTGGTTAGGTTTTGGTCGGATGGTGCAAGGGCGAGAGGGCAAAAGATTGCTGGCGAAAAAAGCTCAAAGAAAGTGCTGGTAGGGGAGTTGTTGAACTTTTCGACAGTTTTCTGACAAAAGAATCTTTGCGGCTATTGCCGCGGATTTCGTTGCCGCGGCCGCGATGGTGCGGGATGCTGGGCGCAAGCATCGAATGCTCCTATTGAGGAGGCCAACATGGATCTGTTTCTTGAGACCCCGCAGCAACAAGCCGAGCGCATGCTGCGCCAACAGCAGCGGCTTATGGAGATGCAAATGCAAGGGGCAGCCGTCCAGCCTCCTGCGCAAAACGCCGCGCCCGCGGTATCGTCTGCGGGTGAGGTGGACCCAGGAGCCTATTCCGTACAACAAGATTCATATGCGCAGGAGCTTGCGTTCGACAAGCGTCGTGCGCGTCGCCGTCGCTGGGCCCAGCGCCTGCGTACGCTGGCGATGATCGTGCTGATCCCGTTGGGACTCGCGGCAATCTTCTTGGCCTCATATGCCCTTACGTGCATTCTCAACGGCGCTTCGCCCAGCGAAGTG
>NZ_JBNPLM010000033.1:0-13944 GCF_050313495.1 Collinsella sp. SGI.178
ACTGCGGTTGAAGGCGCCGGCGTCCCACAGCTGGGGGACGGGGACGAAGAGGTTGCGGCGCACGCAGCCCACCTTGTTCTCGACGCTGCCCTTCTCGTTGCCCGAGCGGGGGTTGCAGAACCTGAAGCGGAAGCCGTAGTGGGCGCTGCAGGCGGCGAACAGCTCGGTCGTCCGGACCCCGCCGCCGACGCGGCGGCCGACGCCGGTCGCGTTGTCGAAGACGATCTTGGTCGGCACGCCGCCGACGTGCTCGAAGACGTTGCGCAGGGCCTGGCAGACGCACTCCGACGTCTCGCCCGGGAAGACCTGGGCCAGCCCGACGTTGGAGTACGGGAACGTCATCACGAAGAAGCTCAGCGTGGTCCGCATCCCCCTCACGTAGAAGTCGGCCTCGCCGAAGTCGGCCTGCGCCTCGCCGGGGCCCCAGACGAGGTCGAGGTACTGGGCGTCGGCCGCCTCCGCCGAGCGGCGGGCCCTAATCTCCCTGACGCACCGCTCCACGGTGCTGACGGAGACGTCGGCGCCGCACTCGGAGACGAGCCTGTCGTGGACGCGCTTTGCGGTATGGCGCTGCTTGCGTCCGCTGCGCATGTCGTCGTCGAGCCAGGACTCGATCAGGGGCCTGTACGGGTCGAGCTTTGAGCCCTGCGCCCGCCTCGCGGGCGGCTTGGGGCTGAAGTCGTCCATGTCGCGGTACTTGTAGACGGTGTCCCGGCTCACGCCGGTCTTGCGCGCGATCTCGGCGACGCTGTCCCCCTGCCGCCACAGCAGGCGTATAGAATTCTTATCGGTCATGCTGATCATTTCCTCTCCGGGCCTCCTTTGGTAGATACGAAGCACCACCAAGATAGCCCTGCGATCTGGTCAGCATGCCCCTTGCGGGAAGTGTCGACTTTATGCTGCCGTTTTTGTCGATTTAGATGTTACGGAATACAGGCGCCGGGTCTGCCGCATCATGGGGGAGAACGGCCCGGTCGGCGCATACGGCGGGAAGAGGTCCAGGGTGCGCCCCGGGGCGGCCGACGAGGCCGACGCGCCGAACGCCGTCGCGCGCGGCTTCGGCGGCAGGGCGCCGCGCACCCATATATGCAGCGACCCGACCTGCGTGCGCGCCGGGGCCCCGTGGAACTGCGTCTGCCTGCTCGTCGACCCCTGCAACAGGGAGATCGTCGGCCACTCCGCCGGGCCCGGGAAGGACGCCCGGCTGGTCAAGTCGGCGTTCGCGACGCTCTCCTTCCCCATCTCGGACATCGAGGTCTTCCACACGGACCGCGGCAGCGAGTTCGACGACGACGAGATCGACCTGATGCTCGAGGCCTTCGGCATTGAGAGGTCGCTGTCGGCCAAGGGCTGCCCCTACGACAACGCCGTCGACGAGTCGACCAACAGGATACTGAAGGCCGAGCTCGTCCACCGCGAGACGTTCGGCACGACGCGCGAGCTCCGGGCCAAGCTCTCGGACTACGTGCACTGGTACAACAACTTCAGGATCCACTCGACGCTGGGTTACATGTCTCCGGTCGAGTTCAGGGAGGCGGGGCTGTCCCTCCCGGAATCATCCAAATAGGTGTTGCCAATCCACAAACCTGTGCGACGCTACCTCGGCGCTCGCTGCCGAGGGCGACCTGCCCAGCCCCCCTCGCGATCTCCCTGCATGAAGCCCCGCGCTTCAGCTTCCTCTGGACCGTGTCCCGAATGCGCCTCGCGAGCCTTCCGTAGACCCTCGGGGTATCGGGTTCCCACATTCATCCGCACATGTGCGGATGAATGTGGGAGGTGTTCGGATAAAGTTGATAATCAAGGCTTGAATTTTTAGGCTAATCGAGCAAATGCTATTTTTAACGATTTGCGTATCACTCGTTATAATAATAGAAAAACTAGAGAACGGTTATCTGTGTTTGTGACTCCAAAAACCCTTATTGCTATTCCTGCTTATAACGAGGAAGAATGTATAGAACGGACAGTGTCTGAACTTAGACAAACTGTGCCTGAGTTTGATTTTATTGTTATTAATGATGGATCTCGGGACCGTACATTAGCCATCTGCAAGGAACTTGGTTGTGACATTATAGATTTGCCTATTAATTGCGGTCTGACCGTCGGGTTTCAGACGGCTGCTCGTTATGCGGTCGATCATGGCTATGACTATATGGTTCAGTTTGATGCTGACGGTCAGCATCGTCCTGAGTATATAAGAGCCCTTGTTGACAAGGCTCAATCTGATGGATCGGATATTGTTATCGGTTCGAGGTTCGTCACCGTGCGCAAGGATAAATCGCTTCGCATGATCGGGTCGCGCATGATTACAGTGCTAGTTAAGATTTTGACTGGTAAGAGGATTAGCGATCCTACGTCTGGATTTAGGCTGTTCGGTCGAGAAATTCTCATGAAATATTATTATGACAATACTTTAAATCCGGAACCTGAGTCACTTGCGCTCTTTTTGAAGCAAGGCTATTCCATTTCTGAGGTACAGGTGAAGATGCGCGAACGTCAAGGTGGCGAGAGTTATCTTAATCCCGTTAGATCTGCGCAGTATATGGTCCGTGTTTTCGTTACCCTTCTTTTCGTCCAGTGGTTAAGGTGATTGGCTTGTCGATCTCTCTTCGTGTTTTATTGCTTGTTTGTGCTGTGTTGGTTTTTGTTTTTGTAGTGCGTAAATTAAAAAAATCTCAAATGCAAGCTCTGGACTCATTGTTTTGGTTGTTATTTAGCGTCAGCTTTGTGATCTTAGGAGTTTTTCCGCAGGTTGCGATGTGGCTATCGAGTATTTTTGGCTTCATGTCGGCTTCCAACTTTGTATTTCTATATGTGATAGCAGTCCTGGTGGTTCGTGATTTCTGTAACTCGGTGCGTCTCTCCAAACAGGAGGAGCGTTTGAACTCTCTCGTACAGGCTTTAGCGTTAAGTGGGAAGAAAGATAATTTGATTTAAGTCTTGCGTTGATTCTCGAATCAATATGGCGTAAGTGCCCCTGTTTTATTGACGTTCAGTTTTGGCGAATCGCGTTTGGTGTATGTGGTTGTCATATGGACGACCGAGGTGAGCCTTCGACAATTCTCCCTGCTTAATTTGGACTTAAGGTGGGTTAGTTTCATGTTGTATCCGTCTTTCAATCAATCAAAGAAATTCAAATTAATTTCTGTTGCGCTTCTTGTTCTTCTTGAGCTCTTTTGTATGAAACATTTTTCGGGCAATCATTCCATTTCGCAGTTGTTTGTATTAGTGCTTTATTGTGCCGTAGCTGATATTTTCATATGGCTTTCTTATCGTGCTTTTTTTTGTTCAGACAACGCAAGCAAGATTGACAACCCTTCTGGTCGTTTCGCCCAATTGGCAATCTTGGTGTTTGCGGCATTCGTTCTCGCTGTAGTGCTGGAGGGCTGTACCGTTCTCGGATCGCCAGCTTCTCATTTTTCGAATATCGCCGATTGGAATATAAAGAGGACGCTTTTCTTCTTCCTCATCGCTTACGCTGTGATTTTTTATTTATTTCAAAGCGGCTCTTCTCCGAGGGCATTGTTGCATTCAGCTGTGGCAAGGGCCAAGGATGCTGACTGCGTTCCCCTAATTGTCAGTGTTTTCTTCCTTGTCTTGGGATGCTCTACGGTTGCATACGTGTCCGGCTTCATAGATGCTGATGTTTATTTCCTGCTGGTTATCACTGCTTCGGTTTGCACAGCTTGTTCAAGCATTTGGAAGCGAATCTCTGCTCTTCCGGTTGCATTTTTTGTCACGGCATTTTCTATAGGCGTTTTCCTCGTGATGAGCACCCCGATAACAACTGGGCTTTCATGGGATGACCAAATTCATTATTCCAATGCCCTTTCGACGTCATATTTATTGGAAACTCAGAATACTGACACTGATATTGATTTTTCTGACGAGGCGGTCCTTCGTGCACAGGGCTATGACGTGCCCTCTATTGCGCGGTTTGAACGAATGGAAATGCTTGAGCATGCTAAGAAGCTGAACGGTTCATATAGGTCCAATATTGAACACGGCAATGTCCAAGTTGATAAGCATGAGGAATGTATTTTTACACTCAATAGGATTGGATATATTCCATCCGCAATTGGTCTATGGCTTGGTCGTCTTTTACATTTTGAGTTCTCCTCAATGGTCCAATTTGCTCGAATTTGTAATTTGTTTAGTTACTGCCTTGCAATCTCTGTTGCCATCAGGGTTGCACCTTCAAAAAAAGGACTATTTGCTTTCGCGGGAATGCTGCCTACTTCGTTGTTCCTTGCATCATGCTTCTCATATGATGCATGGCTTATTTCGTTTACTATGCTCGGATTCGCTTATTTCCTCAAATTTGCTTGGGGTGATTTAGAGGACTGTTCTATCCATAATCTGGTTGCGGCCTTTGGTTTTACTTTTGTGGGACTTGCCGTTAAAGCAATCTATTTCCCAATCGTCGGTCTTTTCTTTATGGTTCCGCGTAATCGCTTTACGAGTTCGAAGCAACGTACCCATTACTATGTTGCCGTGTTTATTTTGGGTTTGATTGCTTTTGCTTCCTTTGCGCTTCCTTTTTTGTTTTCAACTGCCAGTGGATCTAATGTCGGCGATATGCGAGGTGGCTCCGATGTCAACTCTGGTCAGCAAATTGCCTTCATTCTTGCTGATCCGTTGCGCTATCTAAAAATTCTCGGTAATTTCTTTGTAAGTTATTATTTAAATCCAATAACCTCTTCCGGCTACGCACTGAATTTTGCATATCTTGGTTCACTTGCTGCTCAGCTTCCAGTAAACGCTATTCGTAGCTTGGTTCAGGTACTTCCGGCTGCTTGCCTCTTGGTGTTTGGGTTTTTGTCGAGCGATTCGGTTAGCGTTAAGCATGTTGGCATCGCTCAGTTTTTGTGGGCCTCATTTATATTCTTATTTTCGGTTGCTTTGGTCGCTACAGCACTTTATGTATCGTTTACCCCCGTTGGATTGGGGACAGTTAATGGTTGCCAGAGTCGTTACCTTTTGCCACTTCTGGTTCCGTGCCTATCGTTTATCCTTAACCAAAGTCGCTTGGTCTTTGGGGACAGCAAACGATTCATATTGATATGCCTCGTATTCCCGTTTACTTTGGCTACGATTTGCGAGTTTGTTTTAGTTGTTGGAAAGTGTTGCTGATATGGGCATAGTTTTTAATACCGAATTTAACAATAAGCTAAATTGCCGTGGCGACGGCAAGCTATATCTACTGTATGAAGCCGCATCCATTTTTCCTGATGCTGTTGAGTCGCAATCACCTAATGGGCAAATTCTGCCCGCAAGAATCATTCCTATTTCAGAGACTGAATTTGTTGCTGTTCTTGCCGATTTTGGTGTCGACCAATCGCTGTCTTTCTTTAGCGGAGATAATGTAATTTACCAGCGCCGCATCAATCCTGGCAAGTTTTCGATTGAGTCGAAAGTTAACGGCTTGCTGCGCGCGGAGCATTGTGGACAATTTCGCAATATTGACCGTTCTGGCATGCATGCGCTCGCTTCTGTCCAAATTGAGAGCTTTATTCCCTGCGTTGATGGCGTAATCGTCAGAGGTGTTCTTTCGGGTACTGATTACCTTGAGGGTGATCGTATTGTCGCTTTTAATGAAGAAGCCTGCGTTGTTGGGGAATCTTTGTTATTTAATAAATTAATAGCCGATGCGAATCCTGGTCTAATAAATTTCTCTCTTCATATTCCTGAGGTCGGGGATAGCCTGTGCATTTGCATACACAGGGCTTCTGGTCATCTAGATACGTTTATCAATCTAAAGAAAGATATGCTTAAAGAGCTTTTGGATGAGGCTGATCGGAATCATGCGTGTGCATTCGATCAACCCTGTTATTTGTCCTGGTTTTCTGGGCGCAGATTGACTGGATCCGATTCGCGGGCACAAGCACAAATAAGACTTGCATACCAGCCCTTGTTTTCAATCATCGTTCCTCTATATAAGACTCCCTTGAATTTCTTCAGGGATATGGCTGATTCTGTGATTGCTCAGACGTATTCGAATTGGGAACTCATCCTGGTTAACTCTACGCCAGATTACGATGGACTTAGCGACTTGGTTTCCGAGTACGTGACTGCAGACTCTAGAATTAAAGTGACTGATCTTGAGGGCAATCTAGGTATCACTGAGAACACCAATGTCGGAATCAAGATGGCCAAGGGAGACTACCTTTGCTTTTTCGATCATGATGATGTTCTCGAACCGAATATCTTGTTTGAGTATGCACACGCTCTAAATCAAAATTCGGATATTAATCTTCTCTACTGTGATGAAGATAAGCTATTGCCTGATGGGTCCTTGGCTCATCCTACTTTTAAGCCGGATTTTAGTCTTGATATGGCTCGAGACAATAATTATATTTGCCACCTTCTTACTATTAAGAGGGCATGTTTAGACAGAATTGACCTTTCTAACAGCGAGTTGGATGGCGCCCAGGACCATGCCATGGTGCTGAAGATTGCCGAACTTGGTGGGACGATCCATCACGTTCCTAAAATCTTGTATCACTGGAGAATAAGCGAGAATTCGACTGCGGGTAATTCCGATAGTAAACCCTATGCAACCCTCGCTGGAATAAAAGCTGTTCAGGAGCACCTTGATAGATGCGGTATCAAGGCGACTGTGGTCAATTCTCATAATCGTGCTTTTCGTTATAGCCCCATTTATGATGTTCCTTCATCTGAGTCCTGTTCATTAATCGTTACCACCCGCGGCAATTCTTCGGTTCTTTCGACTCTTGTATCTTCAATCAATGACACCGATTTTGATGATCTTGAAGTCGTTTTCGTGTGCTCGCAGGAAGCGGAAGCTGCTGTTCAGCAATCGTGCTCTGGACTTCGTTGTCGCTATATCATTCACGCGCTTGATGACCCGTTTAATATATCTGCATGGAGAAATGCCGGTGCTCTCGCCGCGCGTGGCGAGCAACTCGTCTTTATTCATGACGATATTCAGGCACTAGACTCCTCGTGGCTAAAGACTCTCGTCGGTTTTTCTCAACGAGAGGATGTTGGCGTCGTTGGAACAATGACGTGCGATCTTGACGGCATTGTGCAGCAGGCAGGCCTGTCTTATGTTGGAGAATCAATCGTCAACCTGTCGCAAGGCATTCATCGCTCTTCTCCTGGCTATATCTATATGCCATTGACCGTAAGGGATGTATCGGCGGTGAGTGGTGTCTGTTTAGCTATTTCACGGGAACATTTTAATCGTCTGGGTGGTTTTGACGAGTCGTATCTTCTTGACTATTCGGATGTTGATATTTGCTTTAAGTCTTCTCAAGCTGGGTTGAAAGTGATCTATACACCAGAGGCATGTCTCTACCATTTGGCATATGTCGACAAATCCCTTGATAGTAAATCTCGCTCTCATAAGCATTTTGAGGATAAGGCGCGATTGCTGCATAACTGGTCCGAGCGATTCTCTGAGGGGGATCCATGGTTCTCCGTTAACTTTTCTCGAGATCCCAAGCGCGCAGCGTTATATAAGTTCGATCCTTTTGACTACGAAGCGATTTGAGTGCTTTAAATGAAACAAATTGCCTGGATAATATCTCCGCCGGCAAAGGGTTCTGGCGGCTTTCGAACCATCTGCAGCAAGGCTTCCTTTCTAGATTCTCGCGGATATGAGAACTACTTTTACATTATGCCGGGCTGTGAAGCATACAAAAGTGCTCATAGAGTTCAGGCCGAAATAAAGGATTGGTTTGATTATTCGCCTAAAGAAGTTCTTGTGGCACCGAGTGTGCCCGAGGATTATTTTGCAGTAATCGCCACCGCTTGGAATACGGCGCACTTTGCATCTATGCAGAAGTGCGCCCATAAGTTCTACTTCATTCAGGATTTTGAACCTTGGTTCTATCCGATGGGGGAGATGTATCTAAATGCCGAAGCAAGTTATCGTTATGAACTAAACCCCATAACGATAGGCAGATGGCTTTCTAAAAAAGTTGAACCCTATTATTCGCATGAAGTCCCATATTGTGATTTTGGCGTTAGCGATATATATACTGCGCAGGAACAAAATCTAAGCAGAGAGTATGCCGTCTGTGCTATTTATCAATCCAATAAGGATCGACGTTTGTCTGGCATGTTGCTTGATGCAATTAAATTGCTTCTCAAGCTCGACGATGCAGTTGTCGTATATTTATACGGCGAAGACGCAATGCCTCCCATTCATGATCCACGTGTACGCAGCCTCGGCATCTTGACTGCTGATGAATGCGCTTCGCTTTATGCCAAGTGTGTTGCCGGCGTATCGTTGAGCGTGACTAATCCCTCTCGCCTGCCTTTCGAAATGCTTGCATCGAAGCTCTCGGTAATTGAAATAAACCGTGAGAATAACCTGCTCGACTTTCCGGAGGGCACCCTCCACCTCGCTGAGCCCTCTGCCTGTGGCATTGCTTCTTCTATTCTTGAGGCTCTTTCAGGCTTAAAATGCGATTCGCCTAATCGATTTAGCAGTACGTCGATTGAGCGTGAAAATGAAATGTTCTTCGAGGCCTTTACGCGTTATCTGAATGAAGGGCCATCCTTGGCTAGCGGGAAGTCCGCCTTCGGGAATGTGCAAAAAACTGAAGAACAAAGTAAGGTCGTCTTGCTCAGCGATCGTCTTGCTGATGCTCGATTGCTATCGTCTGCCATGTCTCAAACGCTCATCCAAGCTTCTTCTGTTGATTTGACTGTGCGTTTTGAGTCGTCTTTGATGCCTGTGGATGTTCGCGCAGCTGTTTGGCGCGCCCTTGATCAGTCTGATATTCGCTGGATTAGTCTTGAATCTAGGGACGGCCATTTTGCGGGGCATGTTCCGCTGTTTTTAAATGATGATGAAGAGGCCTATCTTCGCATTCATATATACTCTTTTGCGGAAGACGGCAAAAATCCGCTTTGCGTCGCCGAGCTAAGCCAACTTGTCTGTCTTTCGCCTTCTCGCAACGCTCATCCTGTTGTTCGTTCGGTTGAAAGTGGCGCATGCAGCGTGTCTGCCGTTTTTAACCTATCTGATGAATATTGTGAACCGTGTCAGCCTTCTGCATCGACGGGCGTTGATGGCGGTCACGTTGCTCTACTCAAACGTATATTTTGGAGAAAATAATGGCGCGCTTTAACCAATGGACTCAGCTACTTAAAGCCTCTGCGACATCGCGCAGGCACGATGAAAAATCCGATGGTGTTAAGCAAGAACGCTATCTCCTTTTGGATACGGCTATGGGAAGCGAGAACTCTGGTGACCATGTAATCATGGATGCTTGCGGCTGTATCGCGGACCAAATCTTTGGCGGTCAGTTGCCTCATGTGGCAACGCACTATTATTCCAAAGAGCTTGAAATGTATCCTGAACACGTAAAGCTGTTGTGTGGCACCAATATTCTGTATACGCATATGGCTGATCAGCAGCAATGGGCGCTTGCCAAGCGGTTGGGCAATAATAGAAATGTCGTTTTATTCGGCGTGGGCATGTCTGACATTGGGGTGGACGATGCTATCGACACCTATACAAAGAAGTTCTATAAAACCTTGCTATCCGATGAATATCTTCACAGTGTTCGAGATGAAATGACTAAGAAGAGGCTTAACTCGATTGGCATAGAGAATGTTCTTAATACCGCATGTCCGACCATGTGGTCGTTAACCCCATCTAAGCAACTCGAGATTTCCTCTAAGCGTTCTAAAAACGTTGTTACGTCAATTACCGATTATTGTTTCGATGCGGAACGTGACCGTAAGATGCTGGAATTGCTGTCGTCGGAATACGAAAAGGTAACGATTTGGGTTCAAGGAAGCCATGATGTCGATTGGTGCCTTGACCAAATAGTCGATCTGAAGCTATTTAATGTTATAGGCCCCAATATCGAAGACCTTAATCGTGTAATTGAAACCGAGGAGTTTGATTATGTGGGGACGCGCCTTCATGCGGGCATCCGCTGTTTAAATGGAGGACATCGCTCTCTAATTATTGCAATTGATAATCGAGCCCGCCAGATCGGTGAAGATACGGGACTTCCCGTTCTTGAACGCGAGGACGGCTATCTCCATAAATTAGCTGATTGGGTAAACCATCCCGTTAAAACGGAGATTGATCTTCCCTGGACTAGCATCGATAAATGGAAGACTCAATTTAATTAACCATATTCCCGGGGCATTGCGTTTCTTATGGTTCAACGTGTGGGTCCCATGACTTTTCTCTAGTAGTTTGGCCTATATGACTACAGGGAATATCGCAGTGCTCCTCACATCCGTTGTGTCGTCTCTACGGGTTGTTCTCCTGTTGTTGTCCATCAATTGCTTCTTTCGTTAATATTGATATGGCCTGGCGAAATAAGATTTAAAAGTCTTATTTATTGCTCGAATTATTTCTATTTCGATTGCGGAGGACAGTTCATTATGAAAGGCATTATCCTCGCCGGCGGGTCCGGCACCCGCCTGTACCCGCTCACGCTCGTGACCTCCAAGCAGCTGCTGCCGGTCTACGACAAGCCCATGATCTACTACCCGCTCAGCACCCTCATGCTGGCGGGAATCCGGGACATCCTGGTCATCTCCACACCGACGGACCTCCCCAACTTCGAGCGCCTGCTCGGGGACGGCTCGCGCTACGGCGTGAACCTGTCCTACGCCGAGCAGCCGAGCCCCGACGGCCTGGCCCAGGCCTTCACGATCGGCGAGGACTTCATCGCCGGCGAGCCGTGCGCGCTCGTGCTCGGCGACAACATCTTCTACGGCAACGGCCTGTCGCGCCACCTGACGCGCGCCGTCCAGAACGCCGAGTCGGGCCGCGCCACGGTCTTCGGCTACCACGTGGACGACCCCGAGCGCTTCGGCGTCGTGGAGTTCGATGCGCAGGGCAGGGCCGTCTCCATCGAGGAGAAGCCCGCGGAGCCGAAGAGCTCCTACGCCGTCACCGGTCTGTACTTCTACCCGGGCGACGTGGCCGCCAAGGCCCACAAGGTTCAGCCTTCCGCCCGCGGGGAGCTGGAGATCACCACGCTCAACCAGATGTACCTGGAGGAGGGGACGCTGTCCGTCGTCACCCTGGGCCGCGGATACGCGTGGCTGGACACCGGCACCATGGAGAGCCTGCACGAGGCCGCGGAGTTCGTCCGCGCCGTGGAGCACTCCCAGGACCTGCCCGTGTCCGTCCCCGAGGAGATCGCCTGGGAGAACGGCTGGATCACGACCGCGGAGCTGGAGGAGGCCGCGAAGGCCTACGGCAAGTCGGTCTACGGTCAGCACCTGAAGAAGGTCGCCGCCGGCGAGATCGTCAACAGCCCACGCGAGTACTAGGAACTGAGGAGACATACATATGGCAGAGGAGACCTTCTCCCCCAAGAACATCATCGTAACGGGCGGCTGCGGCTTCATCGGCAGCAACTTCGTGCACTACGTCGTGAACAACCACCCGGGCGTCCACGTGACCGTCCTGGATAAGCTGACCTACGCCGGCAACCCCGAGAACATCGCCGGGCTGCCCGCGTACCGCGTGGAGCTCGTCGTGGGCGACATCTGCGACGCCGGGCTGCTGGACAGGCTTGTGCCGGGCCACGACGCGATCGTGCACTACGCCGCCGAGAGCCACAACGACAACTCCATCGCCGACCCGGAGCCCTTCCTGCGCACCAACGTCGAGGGCACCTTCCGCCTGCTGGAGGCCGTCCGCAAGTACGGCGTCCGCTACCACCACGTGTCCACCGACGAGGTCTATGGCGACCTGGCGCTCGACGACCCCGCCAAGTTCACCGAGGAGACGCCGTATCACCCGTCCTCGCCGTACTCGAGCACCAAGGCCAGCTCCGACATGCTGGTCCGCGCCTGGACCCGCACCTACGGCCTGCGCACCACGATCTCCAACTGCTCCAACAACTACGGCCCCTACCAGCACGTGGAGAAGTTCATCCCGCGCCAGATCACCAACATCATCGACGGCGTTCGCCCCAAGCTCTACGGCCGCGGCGAGAACGTCCGCGACTGGATCCACACCGAGGACCACTCCTCGGCCGTCTGGGACATCCTGACCAAGGGCCGCATGGGGGAGACCTACCTCATCGGCGCAAATGGCGAGAAGAACAACATCACCGTCCTGCGCATGATCCTGGAGGCGATGGGAAAGGACCCCGAGGACTTCGACTGGGTCGCCGACCGCCCCGGCCACGACCGCCGCTACGCCATCGACAGCACGAAGCTCCAGCGCGAGCTCGGCTGGAGGCCGGCCCACACCGATTTCGCCGAGGGGCTCAAGCAGACGATCGACTGGTACGTGGCCAACGAGTCCTGGTGGCGCCCGGCCAAGGAGGCCACCGAGGCCAGGTACAGGGCCCAGGGGCAGTAGGCCGCCCGCGCGCCCTTACGGGGCGTCCCGGGCGGACCGCAGGGCATGGGGATGATCCTGCGGCCCGCCCGGGGCGCCCGCAACCACCGTATCGTCGATAGGAGCTTTTCCCACATGGCAGACATCGCATTCGAGAAGGACCTCTCCGTCACGGAGACCGGCATCGGGGGCCTCAAGGTCGTCGACCTCGCCGTCCACGGCGACTCGCGCGGCTGGTTCAAGGAAAACTGGCAGCGCGCCAAGATGACCGCCCTGGGCATCCCCGACCTCAAGGTCGTCCAGAACAACATCTCCTACAACGACAGCCGCGGCGTCACCCGCGGCATCCACGCCGAGCCCTGGGACAAGTTCATCTCCGTCGCCCGCGGCTCGGTCTTCGGCGCCTGGGTGGACCTGCGCGAGGGCAGCGCCACCTTCGGCAAGGTGTTCACGACCGTTCTGGATCCCAGCAAGGCCATCTACGTCCCTCGCGGCGTGGGCAACTCCTTCCAGGCCCTGGAGGACGGCACCGCCTACACCTACCTGGTGGACGCCCACTGGTCCCTCGAGCTGAAGAAGACCTACACCTTCGTGAACCTCGCCGACCCCGAGCTCGCCATCGAGTGGCCGATCCCGCTCGATGAGGCCACCGTATCCGAGGCCGACCTCAACCACCCGTACCTTAAGGACGTCGTCCCCATGGCGCCGAAGCGCACCCTCGTCACCGGCTGCAACGGCCAGCTGGGCCGTGCGGTCCGCGCGCTGGCCGAGGAGCGCGGCGTCGCCAAGGACTTCGACTTCTGCGACATCGACACCTTCGACATGTCCGACCCGGACGCCTATTCGCAATACGACTGGTCGCTCTACGGCACCGTGATCAACTGCGGGGCCTACACCGCGGTGGACAGGGCCGAGACTCCCGAGGGCCGCGCTACCGCTTGGAAGGCCAACGCGACGGGCCCCGCCCTTCTCGCCCGCACCTGCGCCGGGCACGGGATCACCCTGGTCCACGTGTCCAGCGACTACGTCTTCGACGGCACCGCCGAGGTCCACACCGAGGGGGAGCCTCTCAGCCCGCTGTCCGTCTACGGCCAGACCAAGGCCGCCGGCGACATCGCCGTGGCCGGGTGCCCGCGCCACTACATCATGCGTAGCTCCTGGGTGATCGGCGAGGGGCACAACTTCGTCAAGACCATGAAGGGGCTGTCCGACCGCGTCGCCGACCCCGAGGACGGGCTCACGCAGGTCACAGTCGTGGACGACCAGCTGGGACGCCTGACCTTCACGCGCGACATGGCCGAGGCCATCTTCCACGTGCTGGGCTCGCACGCCCCCTACGGCACCTATAACTGCACCGGCTCCGGCGCCGTCAAGTCCTGGGCCGACATCGCCCGCGCCGTCTTCGAGGTAGCCAACGGCAACGGCGACAGGGTCGTGCCGGTTTCGACCGACGACTACTACGCCGGCGCCGAGGGCCCCGTAGCCCCGCGCCCGGTCCACTCCGCGCTCGACCTGTCCAAGCTCGAGTCGGTCGGCTTCCACATGCCCGACTGGGAGGAGGAGCTGGGGGAGTACCTCAAGACGCTCTAGTCTCTATTTAATCTGCGAGAGCAAAAGCCGCCGCTTGTTAACGGCGGCTTTTCTTG
>NZ_JBNPLM010000034.1:0-13802 GCF_050313495.1 Collinsella sp. SGI.178
AACGCAAACTCCGAGCCCCGCGGCGCGCTCGGCTTCTCGACGCCCACGCGCGCCTTCAGGACGATGCTCGGCGACGACGCGACGGCGCTACTGGACGCCTACAGCGTGGAGGAAGTGGCGCTCGGTGATCTAGACCTGACGCCGGAGCTCATAGGCGGGCGCGCGCCGAAGGGGGCGATGCCCCGCTTGCCTCGCCTGAAGGCGAAAACGGAATAGACGGACCGACCGTCCGACTGAGTCTGGGAAGAGGTACCAGGCGGAGGGCGGAGCATGGCCAACGGACCTGTCGAAACACATCTCCACCGTTCCTTCAACTGAGAAACGACGCCCCGCGGCACGGATGGGGGCTCGGAGGCGTTCGGTTAATTGCAGGAGTGAGCTATCAGCTCAATGCGTTCGGCTGATATCGGATATCAATCGATAATCTCATTCTCTCTCTTGCATTTTATGGTAATCATTAACAAAAAAAGCTAGCATAATTACCAGTGCCAACCCATAGGAAAGTGCACCGGTTAAGCTCACTCCATTCATTCCTAATTGAGGCACAAGAATGAATGATAAGAGGATAGACATTGCAGACGCGGCGATGTTGCCGAAAATACTTCCTCTAAAATCTCTAATTGACAGAAGCAAATCGTTAAAAAACCAAGCAAAAGCGGTGAAATACGTACAAATTAACACCATACCAAGTAAGCTTGTGTACGAAATTATCTTTGATCCGAACAAAATCGTCAGAATCGGACGCGTAAAAACTAGCAAAAGCACCGATAAGCCAAAAGTGGCCACGGATATATACACAACTACTTTCTTTAATAGCCGAAGCCCTTTCCTTCTATCTTCATTGAATCGGCATGCAAATTCCCCAAGCAATGGACTATATATATAGCCTGCTCCCATTTGAACAATAGTTGCCGGAGAAGCTACCGAAGAATAGATTCCCAGTGCCGCTGCTCCAAATGAAGCCGCCAAAGCCTGTTTTGGAATTGTCAGGACTGAGCTACTGCAAATCTGGGCAAGCACGATTGGGGTTAGGGACAACAGCACCTTAATGGATTTTTTTAGATTTAATTTGAGCTTAATTTGCTCAAGTAAGCTTGCCTTCTTTTTGTCATAAAGAAATAAAATCATGATGTTTGCAATCGCTATAACTCCGACAGCAGCTTCAAGCGAATTGGTAACTGCAAGTGTAATTATGAACAAGAGAAGACTGCTGACACCCTGAATAATGTAAGAAACGCCGATAAAATCCATGCGCAGATGCTTTTGGTCAATCGCATGAAATCCTTCAATTAGGTTAACCGCCATTGAATATATTAGATATAGCACGATAGCGGGCAGTGATTGCAAACTGCACGTTATAAGTGAATAAGCAATACCCGAAGTAAACGCTAAAGTGGTGGTTACTAAACGAAGTCCAAGATACTCGCCAGTTTTTAATTCATTTTGGACGTCCGTTACCTGAATGGTTCGCAATCTAAACTCGGCAACTGGTTGAACAAGGCTTGAAATTGACATGGCTAATGCCAATCCACCTGCAGCATCAAACCCATGCGAAAAACGGACGACAGCAATTGTTATTAAATAATTGCAGCAAAGTCGAATCACGGATCCAACGGAGTTCCACAACATATTCTGCTTAAGACTGAGTTTGCTTGACAATGTTTCCTAGCCTTACCGCTTTAGCCTACGTTTCTCGATATTTAGCGCTTTTGAGAGAAGCTCACCGAGGATATTTAATCCAAATAAAGAACAAATTATTCTTGCAAATTTAACTCGCGTCTGCGCATCATATTCCAGTATCCAAAGATTATTCCTCAGCTTCGCTATGTAATTAATTCTGTTCTGGTCGAATTTGGGCATTGAGAAAACATTTGCGACTAACAACACGTATAAATATGCGACAAAATTATTCGCAACTGTAATATTAAGCGAGTTAATTGGTTGGGTCTCGATTGCAGATAGGTGTTTATCGATAATGAACTCTATGGAATTCACTACATTTTCACAGTTTGCTTTACTGCTTGTGGATGATATGGAGTTTCTTCTATAGACGTAGTAGCTTGAATCAATCCATTTGATTGATTTGGCATAGTAAAGTAGTTTTAACGACCAATCACTGTCTTCATTGTGCTTAAGGTTTTCGTTGAATTTTAAATTATTGGAGATAATCAGCTGCTTTTTCACGATTTTGCCACTGGCTGATGAATAATAATTATTCTCTTTCAGTAGAGAGAGGACGGCAGTTTTAAAGTCCAGTTCATTTATTGATTTGGATATTGGAACAACCGGAAGATTCAACTTGCCACCGTTTTCGATATACTCACCCATTGGCCAAGCGACGATATCTGGCTCATTATTGTTTTGTATTGTTGATTGCAATGCAGCAAAGGCATCGGAGCCTTCAATCCAATCGTCGTTGTCTATAAACATTATGTATGACCCCGACGAGAGCCTTATGCCGTCGTTGCGGGCGGCTGATGCCCCACCGTTCACAGGCCGTCTGTAATATTTGAATCGGCCATCATTTTCAGCATATTCCTTGCATATTATTTCAGAGGAATCCGTGGATCCGTCATTAATAAGAAGGGCTTCATAGTCTGTGAAAGATTGATATTTGACTGAATCAAGACAGCGGCGAAGATAATCAGCTGAATTATAAACTGGAATAATAATTGAGAAATACATCTACGTCTTTCCATGGTCATTAGGGTATGTGTTGCTAACAATAGTACCTAACTTTAAATTAGAGTTCACCTGCAGCATGATGCAATTTAAGGGGATATTCTTGATGCATATCTTGCATTCATTCAGAGCACAGTGAGGGTAGCGGATGTTTGGACGCTCTATTATGGGACGCTTATGATTAATTTCGTTACTTGAGCTATTCTTCTCTTTCCACTCCATAATGCTGTGAATAATGCTGTGAAGCGATATTAACTGCGACTTGCTACTGTAAGATTTTATTTTGAGGTTGATATGACAGACGATAGTGCGCTGACCCAGCTTAAAGCTGTTGAACTTTCTGTTCTGAATGCAGTTGGTTCTCTTTGCGACAAGTTTGGAATTAAATGGTGGCTTGACGGTGGCACTTGTCTTGGTGCCATGCGCCATAAAGGTTTTATACCTTGGGATGATGATATTGATATCGGGATGATGCGTGCTGATTACGATCGTTTTTGCAGCATTGCTCCTACTGAATTACCCGACGGCTATTCCTTCCATGATTCTCGTAATTCTTCTGGTTATGCGGCGATGTTCTGTAAGGTCTATAAAGATGGCACTCGTTTCGAGAACCAGGAGGGAAGAGATTCCGGATCCGCTATGGGTATCTTCGTCGATGTCTTTCCATACGACTATCTATATGAGGAGCCTGAGCTTAGATCGCGTCAGCTTAAACTTGCTTTGAATGCTCAGCGCCGTTCATACCTTTATCATTCCGGGAATATCACTGTTCCTCATCGAGGTTTCCTTGGCTTTATCGAAAAAGCTGGTTGCAAGGCGCTACATTTCATTGAGAGAGCGTCCAATAAGGATCCCCTTGAGTATCAGCGTCAGTTCGATCGCTCTATACCTGATTGCAGTGCTGGCACGGTCAGCAAGGAATGCTTAACTCTTGCTTGGCCAAATATGAAACCTATTCTAGTGGATGATATTTTTCCTCTCGTTCATGCGGAATTTGAGGGAAAGCTATATCCGGTCCCGAGGTTAACCGAAAAGTATCTTACAACGATGTATGGGGATTGGCGGGCCATTCCCAAAGAGGAAGACCGCCATACTCATTTACCCCTTCTAATTGACTTTGGGAATGGGGAGATTTGGGAGTCCACGAAATAACATGAGGTCTCGCTACGTTCTTTTTTCCGCTCTTTATCCACCTCATATGGGCGGCATTGAAAACTTCACCTACAGCTTGGCGCACGCACTTGTTGATCGTGGCAATGAGGTGCTGGTGGTTACGAACGATACAAATGGTTTAGGTGCCGGTGTTACCGATGAAGACGGGGTTGGTGTTCTTCGCCTGCCCTGTTTTCCCTTTTTTGCGGGACGTTTCCCCGTTCCTAAGATAAATGCTGTATCACATAAATTGTGGAAGGGCATTGAGTGCCAGCAATTCGATGGCGTGCTCGTAAATGCTCGTTTCTATATCCATTCGCTTGACGGCATTAGGTTTGCAAAGAGCCTGGGGATAACACCTGTTGTTCTTGATCACGGCTCTGCTTTTCTTTCATTTAGCAATCAAGTGATTGATCCCTTGGTCCGTACATATGAACGCCTAATAACGACCTTGGGCAAGTGGTTCCATCCAGACTATTACGGTATTTCGAGCAAGAGTGTTGAGTGGCTGCGGTCTTTTGGTATTGCAGCAAAGGGAGTTATCCCCAATTCAATCGATGCTAAGTCATTCAGGGAGAAGGCTTCGGGTCGAGACTTTCGTAAAGAGCTTGGTGTAGGCGCTGAGTCCTTTTTGGTCTGTTTTGTCGGGCGGCTAATTCCTGAAAAAGGCGTCAAGGCCATTCTTGAGGCCTCAAGAAGTCACAGGCTTGTCGAGGCGGGTGTCGTCTTTGTTCTGGCGGGAGACGGTGCATTATCAAAAGAAGTTTATGATGCTCAAGGTGAATCGCTGAGATGGGTTGGACGGCTCTCATCTACCGACATTTCTGGACTCCTTCAGCAGTCCGATCTGCTGTGTCTCCCTACGCGGTCGGAAGGCTTTGCTACAACCTTGCTGGAAGCTTCTGCGTGTGGATGTCCTTCTGTTGTCACAGACGTGGGCGGAGCGCGGGAATTGTTCCCAAATGAGCATTTCGGAACAATTATTGACTCAATGGATTCCGATGCTGTTGAGCAGGCCATCTATTCGCTTGTCAAAAACCCTGATAAGTTGGCCGAGCAGTCTTGTTTGTGTCGACGTATGGTTGAAAATGAGAGTTCATGGGATAAAACAGCGTCCTTGGTTGAAAAAGTGCTTTCTGGAACGAATAGGTAGAACGGTCCGACGTCATCATTGCTTCTCAAGAGCATCATCGTCACGGGAGGCTGCGGGCTCATCTGTGTCATCTTCTTGCGCTACGCGGTGGACAATCACCCAGACGCATACATCACCGTCCTGGACAAGCTGACCTACACGGGAATCACATCGAAAATGCTGGCGTAATCGTGAAAGGGAGAATAGCCCCTCTGACGCAGAATACCTTCGTCCTTTCCCAGAAACTGATGTAACGACAAACCCAGCTCTGGAAAAGGACGAAAGTCGCAACGAAAATCAATATAGAGGCGAATCTTGGTTGTCCCAATTTCATAGGCAGCTCCAACGCCGCCTAGGACACCGTTTCCTTTAGGCAAGTTGGCTTCCTCGGACCCTGCCAGTCTTATGAATCAGATTAGGAATTTCACCTTTTTAATATGTAACGACCTTTGTTCCATAAGGAATATTATCGTAAATCCATTTTGCATTCTGAATCTCAAGGCGAACACATCCTGCAGAGGACGGAACACCCATCGTGGGATCCATCACGCGATTGCTGTTAACGTAGTAGGGCGAGGAATGGAACAGGTAATCACCATAGAACTGCGTGTAGTAATAGCAAGTATATCCATGCCCAAAGGAGTATCCCTTTCCGTAGACTTGGTACTCCCCTTTCACCGTAGGCGTGCTGGCTTTGCCCGTCGAGCATACATATCGACGGCTTAAGGTCCAATTATTCCATGACCCAGTATAAATGCTCGTAACACAACGTGACGTATCGACAAGTATCAACCAATTTGTGTTGCTTGAATAACTTTGAGCTTTAGCATCCATATAGTCTGACACCCACGCACCGTTGGCCATGAAGTAATTCCAGGATCCGTCCACAACGCGCCAGCCAGTAGCCATGGCGCCGCTAGCGTCAAGCCAATACCAGGTACCCCCCAGGTTAAGCCATCCTGTCTGCATATAACCAGACGAATTCAAGTAATACCAAGATCCGCTAACGGCAGCCCAGCCGGTTTTCATAACATAGGTAGATGGGTCCAAATAGAACCAAGAGCCATCCCTGTACAGCCAGCCAGATCGTGCATAGCCGGCGGACTCATCAAAGAAATACCATTTTCCGTTTACATTCTTCCATCCAACGCAGAGAGAGCCATCGGTTGAATTGGCATAGAACTTGCAGCCCCCAAGCGTCACAAACCCGTGAGCTTCGGTTAATTCGCCATCACCGTTTGATATAAATAGCTTTCCATTACGTAATGCTCCACACAATGAGCAATCAGAGCCAGCAAAAGACTTAGACGGCTCATCCTGAACCGAGTCCTGGACATCTACCCATTCACGACAAGCAACAGCGCCTGAAGCTTTAGCATAATAGCTTTCCCCATTTACAGAAAAATGACCAAGTAGCATTTTACCGTCAGAGGCAGGATCGAGATAATAGTATTGGTCACCGTCCTTCAGCCATCCCGTCTTTACAATGCCCGATGCATGAGAAGGCTCAGCGTAATACCAGTCCCCATCACTCATAAACCAGCCGAGTGACAGCGCTCCCGTTAAAGTAAAATGATACCGATTTGATCCGATAACAAAAAAGCCGGTAGCCATTCTATTGTCATTTGCGGCATCGAGCCAATACCAAACACCGTTTGCCAAACGCCAGCCCGATGCAAGTGCGCCGGAACCGTCAGCGAAATACCAGTCCGTCCCATCAAACACCCAACCAACAGCCATTGCGCCGGAATCCGAAAAATAGTAACGAGACGAACCGACAGAAACGATTCCTCTTGACATAACACCATCATTGGCAGGATCAAGCCAATACCAGTTATTGCCAGTTTGAAGCCAGCCGGTTAAGACTTCACCATTGCTACCCCAATACCATAAACCGTTATCAAGGCACCATCCATTAATCAGTCCATAGGTTCCGAGAAGATAAGGATGCCCATCAATAACACGTCGACCAGTAGCCATAGAACAGCTGTTAAGGGGGTCAAACCAGTACCATTGGCCTCCAATAAACTGCCAGCCACTTGCCAAAGCGCCTGATGGACTCGCGTAATACCACTTATTTTCAGTATAAATCCAACCGCAGCTCATCGCACCGTCACGAGCAGGGTCCAAATAGTACAACGAGTCGTCAATATTCTGCATTCCGATCAAACGACAGCCGTCAAGATAGTAATACCAAGACGAACCGTTCCAGTGCCATCCAGATAGTGTTTCTGTCGTCGACGGGTTTTGGCTTTCAACAACCTGCAGGCTCGAATCTTCCGTTGTTTTGCCGGCACAATCACTGGAGTCTTGAGAGCAACCGCCACCGATAAATGCTCCCGACCCTCCTGTCGAGTCGCGCTCTACGACACCGCTATCCGCCCCCTCTTCCACGGCATAAGCAGTGCAAGTAAATGCGGGAACGGAAACTGAGAGCAAGGCGGAAAATAACATCAAGCCAATTACTCGCCAACAAATACGATGTTCAATTCGGACATTCATTTCAGGCCCCCAAACCGATATCGACCGTCTTGCAGCAAATCAATTAAATAAACGGACGAGCTGCGCCGATTACATTTCCCCTTGCGCTAATGGAATGAATTCCGACGCCCTGATGAGGCCAGGAATCAATCATCATACCGCCGCCAAGTGCAATTGCGATATGCCCGCGGTAATAAATAACATCGCCACGTTGGATCGAGCTCGTACTCACAGGCATAAAGATATTGCTTCGATACCAATTCATGGAATTGTAGGTTTGGCTTGGATCCCAGCGATGGTTATATGGGTTGTAAACACCCATATCCATGCCAGTAGCATAAAGGCACTGCAAGACAAAACCAGAGCAATCAACAGCTCCGCCGGGAGCGGTAGACCAAGGCTCAATATATTGCGTACCGATATACTCATAGGCACGCTGAATAAAGGCATTCACGCAATCTTCCCGTGTTGCTTCGACAGAGATGCGAGAGGGGGTCACATAGGTAAAGAATCCGGTGCAATAACTAGGCAGCTGAACAGTCCAAGAGCTGACCTGAGGATACTGGGGAGGATTTTGCCAGCCAACTTTGTCGCACTGACCATCGCTCCAGAAAATTCGACGAACGCCATCGATGTTTCTTGCACCCGTTGCCATAGCGCCGCTGCCGTCTAGCCAATACCACTTACCCGAATCTTTAAGCCAGCCAACATGCATGCTTCCATTGGACTCAAGGTAATACCATGTTCCATTCAGGCATTTCCAACCAGTTGCCATTTTTCCGTCAGCGTTTAGGTAATACCATGCACCGCCAGTAAATACCCATCCGGTCTTCATCACGCCGGAATCGGCATCAAGCCAATACCAATCGCCGTCAATCTGTAGCCATCCAAGATGAATGGCGCCCGTTCCGGGCTCAGCGTAAAACCTTAGATTTGCGACATTAACCCAGCCGGACGCAAACTGCCAACCATCAGCTCCAGCGGTTTTTAGGATATTGCCGTTTTCGCGAATCACATCCTTGCAAAGATATCCATTATCATCAGAATATCTTTGAACGCCGTCGTTAACGGTAACCCAGCTTGAAACCACAAGCCTACCGCTCTGGTTTGCAAAACAATCGTTGCCGCCCACCTCAAATAAGCCTGTTTTCATGAGATGGCTAACAGGGTCCAGGTAATACCAGCTCGCACCTTCTTTATACCAGTCAGAAATAAGCGCACCAGATTGAGAGGCTAGATACCAGCCGTTCTCGGACTGAGCCCAGCCAACAACCATAGCCCCATTGGGGTTCAAATAATATGCTGCGTTACCAAGGTCTAAATACCCAACGAACATTTTGCCGTCGGAAGCTGGATCGAGATAATACCAAGCGCCGTTGACGAGTTTCCAGCCAGTAGCCGCAATACCGTTGGAGCAGTAATACCAATCTGATCCATCCTTGTACCATCCATTTGCAAGGCCATAGTCACCAAAAATGTAGGCACATCCATCGATCTTTTGACGGCCCTTGAGCATGATGAACGTCTGTGAGTCAAAATAATAGCAAGCCCCGCCTATCGTCTGCCATGACGATGCAAGGGCACCCGATGAATTAGCCCAGTACCAATTCCCGTCAACGAGAATCCAGCCGGTTTTCATAGCACCAGAGGCACCTAAATAGTATTTCCCACTCCCGAGGTCCACAAAACCAACCTGCATTACATGAGTAGCAGGATCCAGGTAATACCATGTGCCGTTTTGGTAAAACCAACCAGCAGCTAAATCGCCTCCAGCATTGGCATAAAACCATTTTCCATCTGAGTTGCGTAGCCAGCAGTTCTGATATAACGAGCCATAAGGCGTTGCGGCATTACCGTCATTCGCATAAAACGAAGTAGTTGATCCACCAGCAACGGTCACATTGAAATAACCTGTCTGCATTGCACCATCATTGGCAGGATCAAGCCAATACCAATAGCCCCCGCTTTGCAGCCAGCCGGTTTGGTGTTTACCGTTTTTCCCGTAATACCAAACTCCAGACGACTCGTCTCGTTGCCAGCCATCTTTTATGACGGAAGAAATATCAGGTTGCAAATCATCGGAAACCACAGAAGAATAATCCGCTTTTGACTCAATACTCTGAGCCTCAACAGAATCCTGTGCAAACGCGACATTAGCACTCAGAGGCAAGCAGCAAGCAGTGATTAATGACGCGACAGCACAAACAATCACGGCCTTCTTTTCGAATCGATACATAAGCGACCCTCCCAGATAACTTATATATTTATTTTAATCCACATTCCAAGAGTGATTATCGTTGCTGTCTGTTCAGTCCGTGTAGATAGACATATTAAATTGAACATATCGTTCAATCACTCTATTCTTTCCCTAAGCAATGAACATCTCAATTGGAGGCCTGCAGTGGAACTGACCAAGCGCAACTTTACAGTTCTGTACGAGTACTTAAAGAACCCATATGCCAGCCAGCGAGAAGTTACCGAGCGTACTGGTCTTTCACTTGGATCAGTAAACGCAGCAAATAAAGAGCTTACGAATGAGGGCCTTCTCGAATCGGACAGCCTAACCGACAGCGGTTACGAAGCACTTCACCCCTATAAAGTTGAAAACGCAGTGATATTGGCTGCGGGGCTTTCGAGCCGCTTTGCCCCCATTTCGTATGAAAAGCCCAAAGGCCTTTTAAAGGTACGTGGTGAGATTCTCATCGAGCGTCAGATTAGGCAGCTGCAAGACGCGGGTATCAGCAATATCACCGTCGTTGTCGGCTATAAAAAAGAGTATTTCTTCTATCTTGAAAGCAAGTTTGGCGTTTCGATTGTCGTCAACAACGAATACGCATCCAAAAATAACCACGCATCGCTTATGTGCGTAAAAGAGCGACTTGGCAACACCTACATTTGCTCAAGCGATGATTACCTTCTAAACAATCCGTTTGAAGCATACGTTTGGAAAGCATTTTATTCTGCTCAATATGCTGAAGGCGCCACCAAAGAATGGTGCATTCAAACGGGCGCAATGGATAGAATCACCAATGTTACAATCGGTGGCTCCAATGCATGGTATATGCTCGGACATGTCTACTTTGATAAAGCCTTCTCGCTTGCGTTTAAGCAGATTCTTGAAACGGAATATAACAAGCCCGAAACAACGGACAAGCTTTGGGAAGATCTATATATCGAGCACATCAAGGAGCTCGATATGGTGATCAAGAAGTATCCTGAGGGCGAGATCAATGAATTCGATTCTCTTGATGAGCTGCGTGCCTTTGATCCGCATTTTATCGAAAACGTTGACTCCGATATTTTCGATAACATCGAGCAAGTGCTCGGCTGCTCCAAATCAGAGATCCACGACGTCTATCCCCTTAAACAAGGTCTTACGAACCTATCGTGCCACTTTAGAACCAATGATGGAGAGTACGTTTACCGCCATCCGGGAGTCGGAACCGAACTGCTTATTAACAGAAATGGAGAAGTAGCAGCACTAAAAAAGGCCAAGGAACTTGGCCTTGACGATACATTCATTCACGAGGACCCAAAGCGCGGTTGGAAAATATCGAAGTTTGTACCCAACGCAAAGCAGCCTGATCCGCATGATGCTGCCCAAATGAATCGAATGATGCAGATGTGTCGCTCGCTTCACGAGAGCGGTGCTGATGTCGAAACCGAATTTGATTTCTACCTCGAAGCAAAGCGCTACGAATCGCTTCTTCTGGAAAAAGGTCCCATCGACATTCCAGGCTACAGGGAAATGGCCGCCGAGATCGATGAATTGGAGCGCTTTGTTCAGGCCGATAATGCGCCAAAATGCCTTTGTCACAATGACTTCTTTTACCTCAACTTCCTTATCGATGAAAACGACAAGTACTATCTCATTGACTGGGAATATGCTGGCATGAGCGATTACGCGAACGATTTTGGAACGTGCAGTGTCTGCTGCGAGCTTTCCGAAGATGAAGTCGACCGCGCGCTTGATGCATATTTTGGACGCAAGGCAACAAACAACGAAGTTGCGCATAACTATGCGCACATTGCCCTTGCAGGATGGTGCTGGTACCTCTGGTCTCTTCTGAAAGAAGCCGAAGGTGACTTCGTGGGCGAATGGCTCTATATCTACTTCAATTACGGCGCCAAATACCTCAAAAAGGCACTGGAAATCTATCGAAAAGGTGAGTAACGATGCAATTCGGCTTTTTTAGCGGCCTTCTTTGGGGCCTTGATACAGTGATTCTTGGAATCGGCTTGGCACTCGCGCCCTATATTGGATCGGCGGAAGCGCTTGCATGCGCCTCCATTGCAGGATCTTTTCTCCATGATGCCTTCTGTGCAATCTGGCTCTTTGGCTACATGGGAGTTCGAAGCAGATTAAAAGACACGCTCGCTGCACTTAAAACTCGTTCTGGGAAGGTCGTCATCGCCGGCGCGCTGCTCGGTGGACCTATCGGAATGACTGGATACGTATTGGCGATTAATAATATCGGAGCAGCCTACACGGCAATTATCTCCGCCTTCTATCCCGCAGTCGGAGCATTCCTTTCGTTCGTGCTGCTGAAGGAGAAAATGGGCAAAGGTCAGATTCTTTCCCTTCTTGTTGCTCTTTGCGGCGTAATGACGATGGGCTATCTATCTGCCGGATCGAGCGAGATTGCAAATGCCCCTCTCGGCTTACTCGGCGCGGTGCTTGCCGTTATTGGATGGGGATCCGAAGCGGTGCTGTGCGCATGGGGAATGAAAGATGATGCCGTTGATGATGAAACGGCTTTGCAAATCCGCGAAACTACAAGTGCGCTTGTTTATGGAGTGCTTGTACTTCCCCTCTTCGGAGCATGGCATTTTACGCTGGGCGCTATCCCGAGCATGCCCACATTGATTATTGCACTCGCCGGATTCGCAGGAACTGCATCTTACCTGTTCTATTACAAGGGCATTGCGGCAATCGGAGCAGCGCGTGCGATGGCTCTAAATATCTCCTATTCGGCATGGTCGGTGGTCTTTGGCCTGATCTTGCTTGGAACAATTCCCGACATGGCATCAGTAATCTGCTGCGTTGTAATTGTATGCGGAACAGTTTTGGCAGCCAGTAACTGGGACGAACTATTTGGACGTAATAAGACTGCGTAGCTTGATTAACAATGCAGTAAAAGGGGAGAGCTCGTCGAGCTCTCCCCTTTTAGCACCATGGCTATTCAATTACCACGGCCTGGCTATCCATCTGTTGCCACGTGCCAAAGAACACCTGGACATTTCGCGTAACATTGCCGTTAATCGAATCCGAAAGATAGACAATTCCCTGCTCGTCATCATAGCCTTTAAGGACTACGGCATGATTACCGCCCCACAGGCCATAGGAATGCCCGTTATACCAACGAGCAGCATAACGGCCTCCTGGCCAACTTCCCCATTCGGTATTCCACATCTCAACAGGTTGTCCACAGGTCAGTCTGTTCTTAATGGAAGAAATTGACGAGAAAGAGACGTCTTTTGCCTGCTTGATACTTCCCGCAGCGCGCAGAAAGTTATTACCAGCAATAGTAATCGCAGGGGCGACGCATCCCATGAGACCCCCGCTGCTACGCCTTGGATTGCCATCAAAAGCGGTAACAAAGTTGCCGTTGCTTCCCTTGGGCAAGTAATAATCCGCAATAATCGTCTTACCTAAACCGAAACCATAGTAGTTAAGCAAGTTTGTAAGAGCAACCGACTCACAGCCAGTAGGAAGTTCCGGGTACTGCGAATAGCAAGGAACATCGACCCAAGCGCCAACCATTGCGCCGGATGAACTGAACTTGTAGTCAGTAGAGTCGATCCAATACCAACCGTTGCTCAACATTACTCCCCCACGCGCGGTATCAAGGTAATACCATGTGCCCCCAAGGGAAAGCCACCCCGTTTTCATTGTGCCAGAAGCGGAATCTAGCCAGTACCAGTTACCGCCATCGTGAAGCCAGCCGGTCGCCATTCGACCATCCGAGTTAAAATAATACCAAGACCCAGCTATTTGCTGCCATCCAGTCAGAATTACCCCATTAGCTGAACAATAATATCGAAAACCCTGACTCTCAATCCAGCCCGTTCTAACATTCCCGTCATCTTCAATCAGCTGGATTCCCGAATCGGTCATGATGCCTTTAAGGTCAATTGCGCCGCTGGATGAAGAATGATACATCCAAGATCCATCACCGTTTGACCAGCAATTAGCCATCATCTTGCCAGAGTTATTAAATATGTATTCACATGATCCAATAGTTTGAACGCCCGTGGCCATGGCATGCGTCGAGGGGTCGAGCCAGTACCACGTGCCGTTTAGGCTGAGCCAGCCGGAGGCGAGGGCGCCGGAGCCCGTCGCGTAGTACCAGGT
>NZ_JBNPLM010000035.1:0-13769 GCF_050313495.1 Collinsella sp. SGI.178
GAGGCTCATTCCGGGACAGGCTTTCCGGTTGGGCTTCAAGCGGAAAGTCTGTCCCATTTCTCAGAGAGCGCCAAACTAAAATTCGCCAAACGCCAGCTCGGCGCCCTGTCCCACTTAGGCGCCAATCGCACGACGATACTCTGCCATTACCTGCGCATCGGCAGCTGCGGGGTCGGCAAAATAGCGCCAGTCATAGGTCTCGGCCGAAACAACTCCGCGATAGCCGCGCGCCACCAGCCTATCCAGGTCGGCGCGCATATCGCGGTCGCCGTCACCCCAGGCAAGATGCGTCGTGCCGTCTGCCGCAACATCGACAAAATGCACGTGGGCGACATCATCGCCAAGCAGATCAAAATAATCGTCGATGGTATCCCCTGCCACCGCCATAGCGCCCAAATCCAGACACGCCTTAAGTGCCGGATGATCAACTGCCTCGATCATGCGCTTCATGTCGGCCGCCGAGTTCACGATCATCGACTCAACCGGCTGTAGGGCCTCGAGCACCAGTCGCACGCCGCGCTCTCCCGCATGCTCGCCAATCGCACGCAGCATCGAGGCGCTGCGACCCCACGCGTCCTCGATCGGCTCGTTCAAAAATGCCCAGCCGCTCGAGACCATGACCTGCTCGGCTCCAAGTTCCGTCGCGATATCCACAACGTTCTTAAAGTACGCGAGCGTGCGGGCGCGCGCCTCATTCCCGCGTGCCGCGATATTCCACGGCTTGGGGTTGTTCTGTTCGGGACAAAGCCCCACAATCCGAACCCCATACCGCTGTGATAGCTCCCGCACCTGCTCGAGCGAATCGTATCCATGGCAATCGACATACAGATGCATCGCCCCGGTCCAAAGCTCGCAACACGTGTAGCCCGAGGCCGCTGCCGAAGAAAAGAACTCCTCAAGGTCAAAATAACGATGGCTGATATTCATGGCGGCAAGCTGGGGATAGCTCATAATTACTCTCCAACCCAAGCGAGGCCCCGTTCCATATAGGAGCGAGGCCCAATTACACAAACGTTATTTGCTCTTAGTAGTCGAACTGGTGATAGTAGCGACGGTAGTTGAGGTTGTGCTTGGTGACCGTCTCGTAGTAAGCGGCAAGGCGATCGGTGATCAGCGAGGAGAGGATCCACGGAGACACGATGACGCGGAACTCGTCGTCAAGGCCGGGGATCGCGAACTCGGCGGTGTCGATGACGTTGATGTCGGTGTCGCCGGTCACGCCGCGGGTCAGGAAGGCGCGGACGCGCTCGTCGAGCTTGCGGTTCTCGTCCTCGCCCATGAACAGGAAGACCGGGACGCCGGGCTCCACGAGCTCGAGGGTGCCGTGGAAGAAGTCGGCCGAGGTGATGTAGCGGGTGCGTTTCCACTGCATCTCCTCGAGGATGCACATCGAGAAGAGGATGGTCTCGCCCCACAGGGCGCCGGAGCCGATGAACATGGTGTAGGGGGCCAGGGCGTACTTCTTGGCGAGCTCCTCGGCGCGCGGCTCGAAGCGCTTGCGGATATCGAGCATGTCCTTCCAGATGTCCTTGGTCTGCTCGATAAACAGGTCGAACTTGGGGAAGCAGCCGCGGCGGTTGAGCAGGCGCAGGCCGAAGCAGTCGGCGAGGTAGTAGCCCATCTCGCAGCCGCCCGAACCATGGTCGGAAGCCATCTTGACGCAGTTCTCGGCACCCACAGCCTGGCCGATGGGGCCCTCGGGCTTGGTCATGGCGTAGACGCGCACGCCCATGCCCTTCATCTTCTTGACGGCCTCGAGGACCTCGGGGGTGGTTCCGGACTCGGAGGCGGTGAGCACGACGGACTTCTCGGTCATGCGCTTGTGGCCCATGACGTTCCACTCGGCGGCGTGGATCAGGTAGACCTCGAGGTCGCGGTCGCCGAACTTGTTCATGAGGTACTCGAGCTGCATGAGCTCGTCCCAGGTGCCGCCGACGCCCATCAGGAACACGGCGTCGTAGCCCTCGTCGGCGACCTTGTCGGCGAGCGCGGTCATCTTCTTGCCGGTCTCGTAGAGCGCCTTGCCGTCCTCGAGGTAGCCCTCCTGGTCGAAATGCATGATCTCGATCTTCTCGGTTTCCTTCATGGCTTTTCCTTTCTGTCCTGCACGCAACTCTATACATCGCGTTTATTTTCGATACCAATTATAGACATACACCTAACGTGTTTTTAATACCACTTATCAATCTGTTCCAATCATCGGTGAACGGTCGAAATTCTCTGGTGAGTGGTATTAAATTAGAATTGAATGTATAGCTAACGCCTCTGGCGCCTCCCTTGTGTGACAAAGAACAGCGTTCCTACCAGCGCAATAATGGTCGATGCCCCAAACAGTACCGTCTGGACACCCAAAGCCTCCGCCAAAAACGGAGCCGCCAGCAGCGGCAGCACGCCGGCGCTCATCAGGCCAAAACGCACAAAGCCGGTAATGCGCCCCAGGTATTTGATGTCAGCGCGCTCCTGAATCAAGATCATCTGCAGCGGTTCCAGGAATCCCCAGGCCAGACCGTTAATCGCCTGACCGATAATCGCGACCCCCAGCATATCGGTGCCCACGTACACCATGGACCCAATGCCCACGGCCATGAGCGCGCCGAGCAGCAATCGCAGGTTGACATGGCGGGCAGAAAGCTTGGTCAGGATGAACGCGCCCACCGAGGAAGTGAGGCCCACGACCGAGGACAGCCAGCCCAGCCAGACGATATCCAAGTTGAGCACATCGCGATAGAACAACGACTCCAGCGAATCGAACGCGCCAAACGCAAAGAAGCCCAGAAAGCCCGAGATAAAGATAAGGCGCAGGTCGTGGTCGCGAAACGTAAGTCGCGCGCCCTCGGCCATGCCGCCCAGAATGCCGCCCTTCGGCTTCTCCCCTTTTGCGGGAGCAACACACTCGTGACAGCCCAAGGAGAGCACGGCCGCCACACCCATCATGCCCGCCATGAGCAGATAGACCGATTGCGTGGCAAAACAGCTCACGATGGCACCACCGAGCAGCGGGCCAGCGGTATAGGCGATATTGCTGTAGAACACCATGAGACCGTTCACGCGGGTACGGCCCTCGGTGGTCGACTCCAGGTATCCCGGAAACGCATGCGTACAGGTGTTGATAAAGCCGCCCGCAAGCCCCAAGACGCACGCGGCAAACACAAGCCCGTGGACAGACAACGGCGCCAACCCCACGCCAAGCGATAGCACCGCCGTAATCATGCACGTCACAAACGACGTCCGGCGCGGTCCAAAGCGGTCGATGACCGAGCCCGACACCATATTGCCCGCCGACGTCATAAGATTGCGTACGAGCGTAATGGCAGCAACCAAAAAGGCCGTGCCAGCCAAATCATACGTCGCCGCGCCGATAAGCCCTAAAAAGTACACCGCGTTGTTGGCGCACCATTGCAGGGACTCAATAAGAATCAGCCTGACCTCTGCCGGCGTCAGGCGCATTGCTTCGCGATCCCTCGCGAACATACGAACTCCTTCTATACAAAAAGGGGATGGAGGGCATAGGCCCGCTCCATCCCCTTACCAGTTTGCAATGACAGTCTATGCAGCCGGGC
This sequence comes from Collinsella sp. SGI.178, assembly GCF_050313495.1. Taxonomy (NCBI): domain Bacteria; kingdom Bacillati; phylum Actinomycetota; class Coriobacteriia; order Coriobacteriales; family Coriobacteriaceae; genus Collinsella; species Collinsella sp. SGI.178. Next base: position 3,561 of record NZ_JBNPLM010000035.1, read on the forward strand.
CCTTACGCCAGCACGCCGAAGAACGCGCCGACGATGCCCACGGCCATGGTGGCCACGATCAGCACCATGGGGTTGATCTTCTTGGACAGCAGCCAGTAGTACAGCCAGAAGGCGATCATGCCGAGCATGCCGGGCATGATGCCGTCCAGGATGTCCTGGAGGGTCTGGGCGTCGTCGCCCGAGCCGATGGCCACCGGGATGCTGGCCCAGAACATGTCCTTGCACATGGCGCCAACGACCATGACGCCCACGATTCCCACGCAGGTCATGATCTTCTGCATGAGGCCGGTCCTCTGGGCCTCGTCCAGGAAGCCCACGCCCAGCTCGTAGCCCTTGACGGCGCCCCAGATGCGCAGCGCGAAGCCGGGGACGTTGTAGATGAGCAGGAAGGCGATGGGGCCGAAGGGGTTGCCGGCCTGGCACAGGCTGATGCCCACCGCGGCGGCGACCACGCGCAGCGTCGACAGGAAGATGGAGTCGCCGATGCCGGACAGCGGACCCATGAGGGCGGCCTTGACGTCGTTGACGCTCTCGGGCTCGATCTCGCCGCGGGCGACCTTCTCCTCCATGGCCATCGCGATGCCGCCGACGAACGGGGCGAACTGGACGGTGATGTTGAAGAACGCGCAGTGGCGGTGCAGGGCCTCGGCGTAGTCGTCGGGGCGGCCGGCGTAGATCTTCTTGAGCATGTTGGCGACCATCAGGCAGAAGGCGATGTTCATCTGCTTGTAGTAGGTCCAGGAGAACTCCATGCCCAGGGCGCCGGTGTTGACGGCGCTCTTGATGAGGTCGGAGCGCGTGATCTTGTTCTCGGGACTAGAAGTCATCGTCCTCATCCCCTTCCGCGGAGAGCTGGGGCTGGGCTCCGCCCAGGCCGAGCAGGTCGAACTTGTCGATGCCGATGATGATGGCGATCAGGGCGACGCCCAGGACGGGCACGTTGGCGTAGGAGCACAGCAGGAAGCCCAGGAAGTAGAAGGGCACGAGCTGCTTGGTGAGCACCAGGCGGCCGAGCATGGCGAAGCCCATGGCAGGCAGGATGTTGGCGGCAACGCCGCAACCGTCGATGATGAAGGGCGGGATGAAGTCGAGCAGGCCCTGGATGGCGTCGGAACCCAAATAGAAGGCGCCGCCGCACAGCAGGAAGTACTCGACGCAGCCCCAGATTCCAATTCCCCAATGAACGGCGTAGATGCCTTTGAGGTTTCCCTTGAGGGCGAACTTGTCTGCCATATCGACAAACACAGGGAACAAGGCATTGGTAATGTTGCCGATCGTCAGTGCAAGGACGGCGATGGGCATGGCGAGCGCGATGGCCGTCTCGGTACCCTGACCGAGCTGAATGGCAAACGCGCAGGCGAGCACGCCGCCGACGGTTTCGTTAGGCGGCACGTAGGCGCCGATGGAGATCGAGCCCATGAACAGCAACTCCAGGCTGGCGCCAACGGCAAGGCCAGTCTGCAGGTCCCCCAGCACCAGGCCCACGAGCGGGCACAGGACGATGGGGCGGAACGCGTAGAGGGTGCCGAGCTGGTAGTCGAGGCATCCAAACGCTCCGACTAAGCCGACGAGTATTGCTTGGACAAGCATAATTCCTCCCAATAAGGAATCTCGAACCGTCGTCACTCCCGTCGCGCGCGTTGTTGATATCAATTCCGGGAGTTCGATTCCACGGCTCGAAGCGTACCTGGTGTGCTGCTAACACCCATGCCAGGCACAAATGATTTGATACCAATTATAGGTATGCAGGTTCTTACTATTTAATACCACTCGCTCAGCGGAGTGTTTTTTACCGTAAACGGCAGACGTATCCCGTCAGGCGCGCTCTTTGTTTCGATGGAGGACAAGCGTCACCAGAAAGCCATCGCCAAAGGCATCGGATGCCAAGTTGGCCATAATCACCAAAACGATAATCGCTGCGCCCAAAAACTCGTTCCAGCGAAAGACCTCGCCAAAGAGGAGCGCCGACCAGCAGGGAGCGAGCACGACCTCACTCATGCAAACCAAGTTGGCCGCAAACGCGTTGGTGCGCGCAATCCCCTTGGCATACAGCACACTCGCAAGGCCGCTGCAAAAAAGGCCATGCACCAGCATAAGCCCCCACTCAAAGGGTTTCACGGAGCCTAGGTCGCCGGCAAAATAGACGATCGGAAGTATCGAGATGCCGCAGGAGATGAGCGAGGACACCATAGGCGACGCATCGGGGCGAGAGTTTAAAAAGAAACACAGCCCAAAGGTGGCGCCCGAAATGACGGCAAGCAGATTTCCGAGCATGCCCTCGGCACTCAAATCACCTAAAAAGAAAAGTCCCATACCCGTAAAAGCAACCACCACGGAGGCAATCTTCGCAGGCGAGGGCAACGTGCGAGTTGCGAGCGATTGATACACGATAACGAAAATCATCGAGGTGTACTGCAGAACGATCGCGTTGCCGACCGTCGTGAGCTGGTTGGCAAAGTTAAACGTGGTGCCCGTCACGAAGTTGCAGACGGCCACAAGGACAATAAGACGGCTGACGCGAAAGACGGGCCTGCCGACGAGCAGGATAAAGAGCGCCATAAATATTGCCGTAACGGCACCGATCAAAAGAGCTGACTGCGAATTGGCGCGAACGAGGATGCCGATAAAACTCCACAAGAGCGCCGTGCCAAATAGATACATCGCCCCGCTCACGCCATTATCGGGTGGATTGTCAGATCGAATCACGAAGCACCTCCAGCTAGCTTTCGGTAATAAAAAACGGCGACCGCAATGGGTCGCCGTTTCCCTTGGGGGCAGAATAGAACGCAGGAACCTACGCCAGCACGCCGAAGAACGCGCCGACGATGCCCACGGCCATGGTGGCCACGATCAGCACCATGGGGTTGATCTTCTTGGACAGCAGCCAGTAGTACAGCCAGAAGGCGATCATGCCGAGCATGCCGGGCATGATGCCGTCCAGGATGTCCTGGAGGGTCTGGGCGTCGTCGCCCGAGCCGATGGCCACCGGGATGCTGGCCCAGAACATGTCCTTGCACATGGCGCCAACGACCATGACGCCCACGATTCCCACGCAGGTCATGATCTTCTGCATGAGGCCGGTCCTCTGGGCCTCGTCCAGGAAGCCCACGCCCAGCTCGTAGCCCTTGACGGCGCCCCAGATGCGCAGCGCGAAGCCGGGGACGTTGTAGATGAGCAGGAAGGCGATGGGGCCGAAGGGGTTGCCGGCCTGGCACAGGCTGATGCCCACCGCGGCGGCGACCACGCGCAGCGTCGACAGGAAGATGGAGTCGCCGATGCCGGACAGCGGACCCATGAGGGCGGCCTTGACGTCGTTGACGCTCTCGGGCTCGATCTCGCCGCGGGCGACCTTCTCCTCCATGGCCATCGCGATGCCGCCGACGAACGGGGCGAACTGGACGGTGATGTTGAAGAACGCGCAGTGGCGGTGCAGGGCCTCGGCGTAGTCGTCGGGGCGGCCGGCGTAGATCTTCTTGAGCATGTTGGCGACCATCAGGCAGAAGGCGATGTTCATCTGCTTGTAGTAGGTCCAGGAGAACTCCATGCCCAGGGCGCCGGTGTTGACGGCGCTCTTGATGAGGTCGGAGCGCGTGATCTTGTTCTCGGGACTAGAAGTCATCGTCCTCATCCCCTTCCGCGGAGAGCTGGGGCTGGGCTCCGCCCAGGCCGAGCAGGTCGAACTTGTCGATGCCGATGATGATGGCGATCAGGGCGACGCCCAGGACGGGCACGTTGGCGTAGGAGCACAGCAGGAAGCCCAGGAAGTAGAAGGGCACGAGCTGCTTGGTGAGCACCAGGCGGCCGAGCATGGCGAAGCCCATGGCAGGCAGGATGTTGGCGGCAACGCCAAAGCCAGCAAGGACAAAGTCGGGGATAAAGTCGAGCACGCCCTGGATAGCGTCAGCACCCAGATAGAACGACAGCGAGCACAACAGGAACGCCATGATGATACCGGTGGAACCGATCAGGAAGTGCATCGCATAGACGCCCTTAAGGTTGCCCCGGGCAGAGAAAACATCGGCGCGGTCAACCAAAATCGGCAGGGCGGCGTTGAGGATGTTCTTGATGGCAAGGCACAGCGTGGCGATGGGCATAGCGAGCGCGATGGCTGCCTCGGTGCTCTGGCCCAGCTGGATAGCGAAGGCACAGGCGAGCACGCCGCCGATCGTCTCATCGGGCGGCACGTAGGCACCGATGGAGATTGAGCCCATGAACAGCAGCTCCAGGCTCGCACCGATCGCGAGGCCGGACTGCAGGTCCCCCAGCACCAGGCCCACGAGCGGGCACAGGACGATGGGGCGGAACGCATAGAGCGTACCGAGCTGGTAGTCGAACTTACCAAACGCGGCGATAAGTCCGATGAGGATTGCTTGGGTAAGCATACATCCCCCTTTCCTAATAGGACACTACGAAGAACCCGCAGGCTCTTCGAAATTAAACGCCTAGAGCACGCTTGCGCAGTCGACCTTGGGGTCGTCGGCCAGAGGACGAATCTCGACCTCGACGCCGCGGCTCAGCATCTCGCGCACATCGGCTTCCTCGGCCGCAGTCAGGAAGATCTGACGAGAGACCTGACGAGCATCGGGGCGCTTCTCGTCCTTGGGCTTGGTGTTGCCCAGGTTGACCGACTTGATCTGCGGGCAGCCCTCAACAAGCTGCTTTGCCTCAGCGATGGTGGCGACGCAGATAATCATCTTGTATTTGTCAGTCACACCCGAGTTAATGGCCTCGATGGCATTCGCCATATCCTTGATGACGAGCTTGCAGCCGGCAGGCTTGCCCATCTTGAGCGTCGTCTTCCACACCGGGTCGTTAGCGACCTTATCGCCCACGCAGAAGATGCAGTTGGAGCCGAGGCCCTGAACCCAAGAGACCGCGACCTGGCCATGAAGCAGGCGATGGTCGACGCGAAGTAGCTGAATCATAATGTGACCCCCCAAAGGTCTTGTGCCGTCTTACGGCGTGTCAGTAGGTGCTGCGGATTAGAACTCTTCTTCCTCGTCGTCATCGACCAAAAGATCGTTGACAAACTTCACGCGCGTATCGTCCGCAGCGACGATGGTGCGAATCGTCTCTTCAACCGGCACCGACTCGTCAGAGAACAGCAGCTGAATGAGCAGAGGAAGGTTCATGTTGGTAACGAGGTACGTGCGGGGGCGCGTCTGGACGATCTTGGTGAACTCGTTGTTGACGCTGCCGCCAAAGAGGTCGGTGCACACGACGACATCATCGTCGGCAGCCATGCCTGCCAGCAGTTTTTGGGCCTCCTCGGCCACGTCCATGCGGTCATCGACGAACATCGAAAGATCGTGGACGTTGTCGCGAGCGCCCGAGAGCAGCTCGATGCTCTCCTTGATGCCGGTAGCGAAGTGCGCATGGCTGGCGATGATGTACTGTCTCATTCTGTGTTCCTCTCAATAGCCCGGCGCGTTCCCGCACCCGTTTTCTTTAGTAGTCGAACTGGTGATAGTAGCGACGATACTTGAGGTTGTGCTTGGTGACCGTCTCGTAGTAGCGAGCCAGGCGGTCGGTAACGAGCACCGTCAGAATCCACGGGGACACGATGACGCGGAACTCGTCGTCAAGGCCGGGGATCGCGAACTCGGCGGTGTCGATGACGTTGACGTCGGTGTCGCCGGTCACGCCGCGGGTCAGGAAGGCGCGGACGCGCTCGTCGAGCTTGCGGTTCTCGTCCTCGCCCATGAACAGGAAGACCGGGACGCCGGGCTCCACGAGCTCGAGGGTGCCGTGGAAGAAGTCGGCCGAGGTGATGTAGCGGGTGCGTTTCCACTGCATCTCCTCGAGGATGCACATCGAGAAGAGGATGGTCTCGCCCCACAGGGCGCCGGAGCCGATGAACATGGTGTAGGGGGCCAGGGCGTACTTCTTGGCGAGCTCCTCGGCGCGCGGCTCGAAGCGCTTGCGGATGTCGAGCATGTCCTTCCAGATGTCCTTGGTCTGCTCGATGAACAGGTCGAACTTGGGGAAGCAGCCGCGGCGGTTGAGCAGGCGCAGGCCGAAGCAGTCGGCGAGGTAGTAGCCCTTCTCGCAGCCGCCCGAACCATGGTCGGAAGCCATGGCGACGCAGTTCTCGGCGCCGACGGCCTGGCCGATGGGGCCCTCGGGCTTGGTCATGGCGTAGACGCGCACGCCCATGTCCTTCATCTTCTTGACGGCCTCGAGGACCTCGGGGGTGGTGCCGGACTCGGAGGCGGTGAGCACGACGGACTTCTCGGTCATGCGCTTGTGGCCCATGACGTTCCACTCGGCGGCGTGGATCAGGTAGACCTCGAGGTCGCGGTCGCCGAACTTGTTCATGAGGTACTCGAGCTGCATGAGCTCGTCCCAGGTGCCGCCGACGCCCATCAGGAACACGGCGTCGTAGCCCTCGTCGGCGACCTTGTCGGCGAGCGCGGTCATCTTCTTGCCGGTCTCGTAGAGCGCCTTGCCGTCCTCGAGGTAGCCCTCCTGGTCGAAATGCATGATCTCGATCTTCTCGGTTTCCTTCATTTGTCTCTCCTTTCTGGGGTTGTCTTCACATCCCCCATGCCAACGGGCATCAAAACCCGCTTACATTCCGTAACACTCAGCCGCTTTGGCCTTAAGCGCATTGACTGACTCTTCGTAGCCCTCTGCCTTGACCTCCATTTGCTTGGAGACGGCATCGAGATACGGGTGCACGTCCCATGACTTCAGACGCTCGGCGATCATTGCCGCAATCGTCTGGAAGAACACAAGATTGGGAATTGCGCTGAGCAGCGGAGCCACCTGAGGCACCACAACCTCGTGAGCCTTACCCTTGGGATGGGCCGTGAGCAGCACCGTTTTTGCCGTAACGTTCGATAGCGCATCGGCGATATTCGCAAGACGCTCCGACCCCTGCGGATCGTCGACGATAAACACCAGATAGCCCGGAACAATCTGCATCTCGGGACCGTGGACGAACTCCTCGCCTTCGTGGTGCATGGCAGGAATCTTGATGGTCTCGCTCAGCTTGAGCGCCGCCTCCTCGGCAACACCGTAGTTGGGTCCGTTGCCGACGACCATGGCGGGCGTGTGCTCAGAAAGATCGAGCATGTGGTCTTGGACATATGCCTCGGCGGTCTTGCACATCACGGCATTGGCATGGATAGCCTCGCGCAGGTCGTCAAGACGCTGGGCAACGCCCTTGGCGTCAATCGTTCCGCGCGCCTGACCGCCGTAAATACCAAAGAGCACCAGGTACTCAACGAGAACCTCAACGCCCAGAGTCACAAAGTCCACCGACTCGACGCCCACACCGTAGTCAAGAACGATGTCAGTGTGCTCCTTGATGGGTGCCTCGACGTTTGCCGTGAGCGCAACTGCAGCCATATCGTGTGCGCACATGTAATCGAGCGCCGCAATCGTATTGGTTGAATAGCCGCTCTGCGAGACGGCGATGTTGAGCGCATGCTGTGGATAGGTGTGTTCAAAATCGACGAAGGCCTCGGGCGTCACAACGGACACCTGCATCTGCAGCGCATCTTGCAGGTAATCGCGGGCGCAATCCGCAGCATGGCGCGACGAACCCGAAGCAACGATGCGCAGCGCGTCAAAAGAACCGGACTGGAAAATATCAACGAGCTGCGCTACCAGCTCAGACGAACGCTCGAGGTTCTCTCCCATACGCACATGGGCAAGCTGAACGTAATCGAGCATCTTCATCGTCTCACCTCGTAACAAATCATTAGTATTTGATACCAATCACAGTTACAGGTTACGGCTTTTTGATACCTCTTTGTCGATTAATTTATCCCCTTCGGCGAACGGTCGATTTTGAGCTATGTAAGGTTGTATATACAGTCGGTCAAATTGCCCAAACAGACCGGCTGTTACCGCGCGCGATGCAAAGCCCCAGCTAGTACGTATAGGTGTAGCCGCCCGCATCGCCACGATTGAAGGACTTTACATACTCGATAGCCTGGCCGCTCGCGTCATAGCTCACGCATTCCAAAAGCAAAACAAGATCCCCTTGTTCCAAGCCAAGCAAGCCCGCGTCGCGTGCGCCCACCGCCTCGATATCGAGCTTCTCCTGAGCCATGACCGGCTTTCGGCCTAGCATCTCATAGGTCTCGTACAAGCTGAAGACCGACACGTCAATATCTTCGATTGTGGGAAACAGCCGGCACGGGATGAACGCCATCTCAATCGATACGGGATCGCCGTTGACGCAGTTCAAACGCCGAATCGAATACAACAAATCGTCCTCGGCAATGCCAAACAGGTTGGCATAATATGGGCCCGCATAACGCTTGGAACGCGCGAGGATACGGACGGACGGCTCGCCGCCCGAAGCACGAACCGACTCGCGAAAGCCTCCTGTTCGCTCGTAGGCAACGGGTACTTTCTGCGCCACAAACGCGCCCTTTCCGCGGACGCGTCGAATCTGCCCGCGCCGAACCAGCTCATCGACAGCGCTTCGGATGGTCAAGCGTGTCGTACCAAATTCCTCGGCGAGGTCTTTTTCGGACGGAATCATGGAACCCGTGGGATATATACCGCGCTCGATACGTTCCTCGATGCGGCGTCGAATGCGCATATAAACCGGGGTGGCATCTACTGTTTCAGCCATTGTTCACCTGCCACGCTTCTCATTCCGTTCTTTTCGCCGTTATCGGCAAAGCGAAACTTTGTGGGCAAAATCACCGATTTGCAATGCTCCACAAAACGCATGTCCTTATCAAATTCGATCGTGCTCTCATAGAACACCGGCGTTCCCTCTTCTTGCTGGAGCAACTCGGCCTCTTCGGCGTTCAAACGCGAGATGGAGATATGCTCACGTCCATGCTCAACACGCACGCCACCTTCTTTGAGCAAGACATCGTAAAGGCTCTCGCACTCAAAATCGTGCTCGGTAAGCGATGGGCACAGGGACAGGTTAACGTGAGCCGTCTCGATTGACGCCGGCTCGCCCTCAATAAGTCGAACGCGCTGCATGCGGAGCAAAGGAGCGCCTACAGACACCCCAAGCTTGTCGGCAAGCGCCTCATCCGCCTCGATGGTCCCGGTGGAAACCAGACGAGAAGAGGGGTGCAGGCCGGCAGTCCGCACAGCATCGGAGAAGTTATACGTTTCCTGGAAGATGTTCAGCGGCTTGGGAGGACACACATATGTACCCGATCCGCGACGGCTCTCGAGCGTTCCACACGAGATGAGCCGTGTGATGCCAGCGCGCAACGCCGTACGCGAAACGCCAATCTCTTCGCACAGCACGCGCTCGGCCGGCAGGCGATCGCCGCCGGTAAGCTGATGGTGCTGGATATACCAAAGAATTCCCTCAACAGCACGATCTTTGGGGGGGATTGCATAAGATTCGCCTGCCATTGCACAGACTCCTCATTCAGAAACGTATGCCGCCAAAATTAGGCCAGCCCTCCCATGGCATCAAATTCGGCCTTGATCTTCTCGGCGACATTCCGATACGACTTATATAGGTTTGAATCGCGTTTAACTTCGTCGGTCATAACGGGAATCTCTAATTTGGAAACCTTGCCTTTTCCCGTCTGAACCGCCACAACAACGCCCATACCAAGACACATATTACGCTTGGCAGCGTTCATTTTTGCCGCCTTGGCGGGATTTGCCAGAATACGCTGGGCAAATTCTTGTTTAGAGACCGCTTCCTCGGCCTCCGGATCGCCCGCCTCGGCCACTTCGCACTGCAAAACGTCCGCATAGTCAAAAATCTTCGGCTCGCCGCCGCGCTGATGCACGGCCCACTTGCGGCGCGTGGCATCCTGGTAGATAGCCGGCAAAAATGTAAACCGCGGCGGGTCCAAAATCGTATCCGTGATGGTAAACACATCGGGATCAAAGGCATCCTGCGGGTTTTTCTTCTTGAACAGCCCCATATCAGCCTCCCGTACTAGTATTAAACAACTCAAGTTGAATATAGCACCAATTTCAAGCCGCCGCTTTACCGCATCGGTGCGTGGTGTCTATGGCTCGCCCAGCGGAATAGTTCACGGACGAGGGCGGGGGCGGGGTGCTTGGTTTTGGAAGTGGGCTTCGCGAACTTCCAAAACCAAGCACCCCGGCCCCGCCCCGGCAATGTAATCTTGGCTGACCATAGTTAGATGCACGGCTTCTAAGGCAGCATAAGCAAGGTCCCCATTACATAAAAAAGAATCAGCCCCGCAGATCGAAACGGTCGAGAGGGCCTGCTCCGGGCGGGTTGCCTTGCTCCGG
>NZ_JBNPLM010000036.1:0-9108 GCF_050313495.1 Collinsella sp. SGI.178
CACTACGTGCGGCGGGGGTTCTTTCGTCCTGCGGAGTGCGCCTGGGTGTGGGCTCCATAAGGAGCTTGGCCCTAGTGACCCCGCGCAGTTCTGTAGGAAAACCGCGCACCAGGAAGAGGTGCGTGCGCGGTTTTCCGGTTGCCGCTCGCCTGGGGTGGGACGGGGCGTACATTTTTGGGAGTTTTCAGCAGCCGGGTGCGCATGCATACGGGATTTTGGGTGAAAGTCAGGCGCCGTGAGCCGCATCCTGTAGAAAATGAGTGACCCCTGAGGTGCTGAGGGCTCAGAATCAGGGTTTTCAACGCGGTTTTGTGGGCCCGTTCCTGTTCCTTTGGGCTCCAGGATGCTGAAAACTCCAAAATTTGCACGCTGCCCTCTGGGGTACCTGTGGGCAAAAAGCAACCGTCCCGCCGAAGTATGCATTCGACGGGACGGTTTATGCGGTTTATGTATATAGCCGATTCAGGATGCGTTGCCAACTTGTTAGAACTTGACGGTCGGGGCCTGGCGGGCAGCTTCGGCGGCCTCGAAGCCCTGGCGCTCCTTAAACTGGAAGATGCCGGCAAAGATAACGGCCGGGAACGTCTGGATGGCGTTGTTGTAGCTGAGCACGCAGTCGTTGTAGCTCTGGCGCGCGTAGCTCACCTTGTTCTCGGTGTCCTCGAGCGTAGCCTGGAGCTGCATAAAGTTGGTGTTCGCCTTAAGGTCGGGGTAGGCCTCGGCCACGGCAAAGAGCTGGCGCAGTGCACCGGTCAGCACGTTGTCGGCTTCCATTTTGGCCTCGGGGGTGGTGGCGCTTACGGCGGTGTTGCGCGCGTTGATCACGGCGGCGAGCGTGTCCTGCTCGTGCTTGGCGTAGCCCTTGACGGTCTCGACCAGGTTGGGGATCAGGTCGTTGCGGCGCTGCAACTGCGTGTCGATGTTCTGCCAGGCGTTATCGATACGATTGCGCTTGGTAACCATGTTGTTGTAGATGCCAGCGATGGCGCAGACGATCACAACGACAACAACGATACCGATGATGACGGGAAGCATGATGTCTCCGTTTCGAATGGCAGCGGCGTTTTGCGCCGGCCGTTGTTGGTATAACGTATCTAGTATACCCGCAACCTTTGGCGGTGCCGAACTTTCCGGTAAGCGTTTTGTTTCAACCAGGGAGGGGGCGCCAATATCGAACGGGTGGTACAGGTGTAAGATATGCGACAAATTAAGGAATGCTGTCTACACCTTGAGGATGGCGATACGGATGGACCTTCGCATCAAGAAAACCTATCGTGCCCTGTTCGACGCCTTTACCGAGCTTTTGGAAGAGCATCGGTTTGAGGATTTGACGGTTGCCATGCTTTGCGACCGGGCCCTGATTCGCCGCACGACGTTCTATAAGCATTTTCGCGATAAAAACGATTATTTTGCCTTCTATATCGATGAGCTTATGACGGGCTTGCCCCAAAACCAGACCGACGCAGCGGACGCGGAGCCGCTTGTGGATGTACGGGCGCTTCGCCATGAGGTCTTTGACGATGCCATGAATATGGTACTGGCGCATGAGCAGCTCATGGATAACCTTTTGGCGAGCAGCATGTCGGGCATGCTGACCGGCATGATTTGCGACCGCATCGCGCATTCCATCCGTGAGCGCGTGATGAGCTCGCTTGCCGAAGACGCCCTGGCGCCCGTTTCGCTCGAGACGACATCGGAATTTATCGCCGGTGGCATTATTCGAGTGTTCACAAATTGGTGGGAATCGGGCCACGATCTTGAGCGTCGACCCGAGATGGCCGACGTGGTCGATGCGCTGTTTGAGCGCACCATGACGCCGGTGAATCACTAAGGTGGCGGAGAGAGGGGGATTCGAACCCCCGGAACGCTCTCGCGCTCAACGGTTTTCAAGACCGCCGCATTCAACCGCTCTGCCATCTCTCCGTGAGTCGTAATGATAGCATCGTTTTGAATTTGCAACAGGGAAGGCGAACGATGACGATCACCGAAATCGACGAGAAGTTCATGCGCGAGGCGCTGGCGGAGGCGCGCGCCGCTGCGACAGTGGGCGAGGTGCCGATTGGTGCCGTGGTGGTGCGTGCGGGCGAGATTGTCGCGAGGGCGCATAATCGCCGTGAGCTCGACCAGGACCCTTCGGCACATGCCGAGTTTTTGGCCCTGTGCGCCGCCGCTCAGACGCTTGGGCGTTGGCGCCTTTCCGATTGTACGGTCTACGTGACGCTCGAACCCTGCTGCATGTGCGCGGGGCTTATGGTTAACGCGCGCGTGGGGCGTTGCGTGTATGGCGCGGCCGATGCCAAGGCGGGCGCAGTGGGCTCGCTGTATGACCTCAATGCCGATTCGCGCCTGAACCATCGGTTTAATGTGACCGCCGGCGTGCTGGCAGACGAGTGTCGCAGGGTACTGAGCAGCTATTTTGCCGGTTTGCGCGGTGTGGATGGCGCCGCGTGCGGCTGCGGTCTAAGCCTTGAGGCGCATGCCGTCCATGCCGAGGCACTTGCGGGTGTTGGGGATCTCGCCGACGTGACGCTCAACTTTGGTCCTGTGCAGCGCCGGCCCCGCCGTGTGCTGTTGGCGATCGATTCCTTTAAGGGAAGCGTTTCGAGCGCGCAGGCGGAGGCGGCCGTTGCCGAAGGCGTGTGCCAGGTGTGGCCCGATGCCGAGCTGAGCGCTTTGCCGCTGGCAGATGGTGGCGAGGGAACGCTCGACGCCGTTGCCGCCTGCGGTGGCGAGCTTGTGACCTGCGAGGTTGCAGCCCCCTTGGGCGACCGCGTGTCTGCACGGATGCTGGTGGACGGCGAGCACGAGTCGGCTGTAGTTGAGATGGCCGAGGCGGCGGGTATTGGGTATTCGCCCTGCACGGAATCGGCGGCGCTTGCGGCTTCGACCTATGGCGTGGGCGAGCTCATGCTTCGCGCGGTCCGTGCTGGGGCAAAGACTATCTATATTGGCTTGGGCGGCAGCGCTACCAACGATGGCGGCGCCGGTATGCTGCAGGCGCTGGGCGCGCATCTTGTCGATGAGTGTGGCTGCAATATCGCCCCCGGTCTTGCGGGCCTTGAGCAGGCAGCGAGCGTTGATTTGGCGCCGGCGCTTGAGGTACTGGGCGGCGTGCGTGTCGTGGTGCTCTCCGATGTCGAGAACCCACTCGTGGGGCGTTGCGGCGCGCTTGCGGTGTTCGGTGGACAGAAGGGCCTGCCGACGGGGGATGCCGAGGCCCTGGGCAAATACGACGGATGGATGGTCGGCTATGGCCGCCTGCTCGATACGGCGATTTTCGAGATGCGAGCCCAGAAGCTTCTGCGCGCGCCCGAGGGTGCACGGTCATTTGGCTCGGTGCTTGGTGTGCCCGGTGCCGGTGCCGCCGGCGGCTTGGGTGCCGCGCTGCTGGCGCTCGGTGCGGAGCTGCGCTCGGGCGTGGAGACGGTGCTCGATTTGATTGGGTTTGACGAGTGCGTGCGCGATGCCGACCTGGTCATAACGGGCGAGGGCAATATGGACGAGCAATCCGCCGCCGGTAAGGCGCCGGTGGGCGTGGCCCGTCGTGCGAAGCGATATAGCAAGCCGGTGGTCGCCGTCGTGGGCGGTCGTGCCGACAACCTGGATGCGGTGTATGGACAGGGTATCGACTTGGTTCTGCCGGTCTGCCGCAGACCCATGCCCCTTGACCAAGCGCTCGACCCCCAGGAAGCCACAACCAACCTCATCTGTGCCGGCGAGGCAGCCGCTCGAGCCTACGACCTCGGCCGTATTTAAGTTTATCCAGGCAAGTCTCAATAAGTTGCGGTGGAATAGTTCCTGTTTTTGGCCTTGGGCCGTAAAGCAGGAACTATTCCACCGCAACTCAAAAGTAGTCTTTTTGGCCCCGTCCCAAATTAGCTACCTTGCCCCATCGGGCAGGAGCGGGTAAGATATACCGAGCGCCAAGCGCGCTCGATGGGTTCGGATGACGACATGTTCCGAATCTGGTCAGGTCCGGAAGGAAGCAGCCATAAGGAGCCTCTGTCGGGCATCCGAATCCATCGAGCGCACGGGCGCTTTTTGGTGCCGCGATGCGGTCCCGGTGCCGGCGGGCTGTTTGGTGTCTCGCTGGTCCTCGGCTTTGCCTGCGGGATCGCTCGACTACCAAACAGCCCGCCGGCACCGGGACCACTTCGTCCAAAAATCACCCGTAGAGGGCGCATTTATCTGAAGAATTGAATCCCGTGTCTTGCGGCGCTCGCTGGCGTTGCCAAAGCATCGGCTGCTACATGTCTTGGGCGCTAGTGACCGTCGCCCTTACATCTGTAACGAGTTGCTTACGCATCTCCAGGGCTCGCCGTACTATCATGAATCAGATTGAAGAGAGATGATGATAGGGAGCGCCTTCTATGATTGAGCTGCTCAGGCGTTTTGGTGGTAAGTTTCGCCGGTATATGGTGATTGGCCCTGCGTGTAAGTTGATCGAAGTGATTTTTGACCTGCTTACGCCGCTGGTGATTGCCCAGATGATCGATAAGGGTATTGGCGCGCGCGATGTCAACGCCGTCGTCCACTACGGTATGGTGCTCGCCGCCATGGCTGTGATCGGCATCTCGTTTACGCTCGTCTGCCAGAAGATGGCGGCGCTCACCTCGCAGGGCATGGGCACCGACATCCGCGGCGCACTCTACCAGCACATCAATAAGCTGAGCTATGCCGAACTCGACCGCTTTGGCACGCCGTCGCTCATCACGCGCATTACCAACGATGTCAACCAGGTGCAGCTTGCCGTGGCGCTGGGCGTGCGCATGCTCATTCGCTGGCCCTTCTTGGCGGTGGGCTCTATGTGCGCGGCCCTTGCCATCGACCTTAAGCTCGGCGTGATCTTTTTGATTTGCACGCCCGCCATCGGCTTGGTGTTTTGGTTTGTCATGGCGCGCTGCATTCCGTACTACAAGCAGCTGCAGGCAAAGCTCGACCGCATCGCACTCATTTGCCGCGAGGGGCTTTCGGGCGCCCGCGTGGTCCGCGCCTTTGTACGCGAGGATCACGAGCGCGAGCGCTTTGCCCAAGCCGCCGACGACCAGGCCCATACCGCCATCGCGGTGGGCAAGCTCTCGTCGATCCTTAACCCCGTAACGTTTTTGATGATGAACCTAGGCGTGTGCGCCATCCTGTGGGTGGGCGGCATCCAGGTCAACGCGGGCGAGCTTACGCAGGGCCAGGTTATGGCGTTCGTCAACTACATGACGCAGACGCTCACCTCCATCGTGTACGTCGCCAACCTGGTCGTGGTCTTTACCAAGGCGAGCGCGAGCGCTTCGCGTATCAACGAGGTGCTCAATTGTGAGCCGAGTATCACCGACGAGGGCAACCAGCCGGTCGCGCTGCCCAAGCCGAGCGAACTGGCGGGTGGCGCTGTTCCGGTTCCCGCACTGAGCTTTGACCATGCGAGCTTTTCGTTTGGCGCGGGCGCTGCCAACGCCGTCAACGATGTGACCCTGGAGCTGCCGGCGGGCAAAACGCTCGGCATTATCGGCGGCACGGGCAGCGGCAAGTCCACACTCGTCTCGCTTATCCCACGCCTGTACGATGCGAGCACCGGCAGCGTGAGCGTGATGGGTGCCGACGTGCGCACCTGGCCGCTCGACCAGCTGCGCCGTGTGGTCGCGACCGTTCCGCAGCGCGCGTCGCTGGTGAGCGGCACTATCCGCAGCAACCTGACCTGGCGCGACGAGGCGGCAACCGACGAGGAGCTGTGGGCGGCGCTCGATATGGCGCAGGCCAGCGAGTTTGTGCGCAACAAGCCGCAGGGCTTAGATGCCCCGGTCGAGGCGGGCGGCAAGAACTTTAGCGGTGGCCAGCGCCAGCGCCTGACCATCGCACGTGCCCTGGTGGGCTCTCCGCAGGTTCTGATTATGGATGACTCCGCCTCGGCGCTCGACTTTAAGACCGACGCAGCGCTTCGCCGTGCCATTCGTGAACGAAGCGTGTGCGGTGCCGCCGAGGGCGGGCTGCCGCTGACGACCATCATCGTGAGCCAGCGCGTCTCGACCGTGCGCGACGCCGACGTGATTTGCGTACTCGACCACGGCTCGGTCGCGGGCTTGGGCACGCACGATGAGCTGTATGCAAGCTGCCAGCTCTACCGCGAGATTTGCCAGTCGCAGCTTCGCCGCGAGGAGCTCGAGGGTCAGCAGGGGAGTACGGCGCCCACGCCCGCTCCAAGCCCCGCGCCCGTCCCAGGCGCCCCGACCGCCCCCGCATTCGTCTGCGCAAAGGAGGGCTGCTAAATGAATCCCTACACTTCCTCCGGTTCGGTCGCCACGATGACGGCCAACGTGTCCGGCAACGATAACCTCAGTGACTTGGGTGACGGCCCGCGTCAGCCCGGCGATCCCGAGCGCTATCCCGTGGGCGCGGTAACTCGCCGCCTGCTGGGCTATGTTCGTCCGCACCGCATTTCGTTTGTAGCGTCGTTTGTGAGTGCCGCCGCTTCGGTGATCTTGCAGCTCTACACGCCCATCCTCGTCGGCGAGGGCATCGACCTGATCGTCGCCGCCGGGCAGGTGGACTTCGACGCGCTGCTGCCGCTTGTCACCAAGCTCGCGATTGTCGTCGTAGGTGCTGCGGCTTTCCAGTGGCTGCAGGGCTACTGCGTCAACCGCCTGTCCTACGAGACGGTGCGCGACATGCGCGTGGAGGCGAGCGACAAGCTCAGCCGCATGCCGCTCAGCTTTATCGACAGCCACGCCCACGGCGACCTTATGGGCCGCGTGGTCAACGATGTCGATCAGGTGGGCGATGGCCTGCTGCAGGGCTTTACCCAGCTTTTCACCGGCGTTATCACCATCGTGGGCACGCTCGCGTTTATGCTTTCCATCAACCTGACCATGACGCTCGTGGTGGTGCTCGTCACGCCGCTTTCCATTTTTGCAGCCGGTGCTATTGCCAAGCTCTCCAACAAAAGCTTTACGGCACAGCAGCGCATCCAAGGCCAGCTCGGTGGTCATATCGAGGAGTACGTGGGCGAGCAGAAGCTTGTCGACGCCTTTGCCTATGGCTCCAACGCGCAAGCGAGCTTCGATGCCCTCAATGCCGAGCTCTACACCGCGGGCGAGCGCGCGCAGTTTATGGGTTCGCTCTCCAATCCCGGCACGCGCTTTATCAATAACATCATCTATGCCGTGGTCGCTGTGATCGGCTGCGTGGGCGTGATCACGGGCGTGCCCGCGGCGCTTACGGTGGGCGGCGTGCAGATCTTTCTGTCCTATGCTAACCAGTACACCAAGCCGTTCAACGAGGTCACCAACGTTATTACGCAGATCCAGGCGGCGTATGCCTCGGCGCGCCGCGTGTTTGCGCTGCTCGATGCGCGCGAGCAGGAGCCCGACGCGTCGGACGCTATAGAGCTTGCCGCACCGCAGGGCGAGGTCGCCTTTGAGCATGTGGACTTTAGCTACATGTCCGACCGCAAGCTGCTGCAGGATATCTGCATCGAGGCCAAGCCCGGCATGCGCTTTGCCCTGGTCGGCCCTACGGGCTGTGGCAAGACAACGCTCATCAATTTGCTGCTGCGTTTCTATGATATCGATGCCGGCCGCATTGCGGTCGATGGCCGTTCCTCGCGTGAATACACGCGCGCAAGCCTGCGCCGTGCCTTTGGCATGGTGTTGCAGGATACGTGGCTGTTCGAGGGCACGGTGGCAGATAACATCGCCTACGGCTGTCCCGATGCCACGCGCGAGCAGGTTATCGAAGCTGCCAAGCGCGCGCATGCGCACAAGTTTATCGTGCAGCTGCCGCAGGGCTACGACACGGTGATTGGCGAGGACGGCGGCACGTTTAGCCAGGGTCAAAAACAGCTGCTGTGCATCGCTCGCGTCATGCTCACCGACCCGGCGATCTTGCTGCTGGACGAGGCGACCTCGAGCATCGACACCCGCACCGAGCTGCAGGTGCAGGCGGCATTCGACGAGCTCATGGCCGGTCGCACAAGCTTTGTGGTGGCGCACCGCCTGAGCACCATTCGCAACGCCGACTGCATTCTGGTGATGCGCGACGGCGAGATTATCGAGCGCGGCACACACGACGAGCTGCTGGCGGCAGACGGCTTCTATGCCGATCTTTACCGCAGCCAGTTTGCCCAGTAGGGGCCACCGATTAGCGGCAGGTGGTTTACATCTGTCACGTTGGTACTAAGATATTCATCTAATAAATTGCATTAGTGGCTTTAGTTTTGGGGGAAACGAGGCAACGTGACTATGACGTGCTCTTTGGTGGTTAACAGCAAGAGCGGTAATACAAGGATGGTTTCGGGCGCGATCAAGCGCGCTCTGCAGGCTGCGGGTGTTGAGTTTGTCCATGCCGCGGCGTTGAGCGACGATGCGGATGCAGATCAGGTTGCGCTCGAGGCGCAGGGCGCCTGCGCGGCCGACGCGGTGCTCGTCGGTTTTTGGTGTGACAAGGGCGCGTGCACGCCTTCGGTCGCGGCGTTGCTCTCCACCTTGCACGGCAAGCGCGTCTTTTTGTTTGGCACCTGCGGTTTTGGCGCCGACCAGAGCTATTATCAGCAGATTATCGATCGCGTGACCTCCAATTTGGCCAATGATGCCGAGCTTGTAGGTTGGGCGATGTGCCAGGGCAAGATGGGCCCTGCGGTCAAGCAGCGCTACGAGGCCATGCTCGAGCAAGATCCCGACAACGCCCGCGCTAAGTTGCTGCTCGACAACTGGGTTGCCGCGAAGGACCATCCGACCAAGGAAGATCTGGACAACATGGCGGCAGCCGCCAAGAAGGCCGTGCTGGGCGAGTAGATCTATCGCTGCCGCGCGTGCGAAATAATACAGAAGCGAAAGCCTCGAAATCCTCGAGGCTTTTTTTCTTGACACTCGCGGGAGCAACCGTGGCAAGCGTGTGGGGTGACATTTTCCATCACCCCGATGACGAGGCCGTCCTGGAAGACACGCTCAATGCGTCCGCTGGATGTATTGAGCGTGGGACGGGCTTTCCAGATGGGCAGGGTTTCGGAAAGTGCGTCCCGGAATTGGCGCTCAGACTGGGATACACTTTCCGCTTTACGCCTTGTCCGGAAACTGTGTCCCGGAATTAAGGCTTGGAATGGGATGCACTTTCCGGTTGAGAGCC
>NZ_JBNPLM010000037.1:0-5356 GCF_050313495.1 Collinsella sp. SGI.178
ACCGGGAACCGGCGCAGGCGTGCACCTTGAGAACCGGATACTGCGAGGATGGACACACCAGATGTGTCGCATCCGGGCAGACATCGAACCATTTGAAATGGTCTGACTTGGATTCGTTTTTCGCAAGGCCGCCGAGAGGCGGCCCCGAGAAATTCCTTTTCCTATCAAACAGAACCATATGAATCGAACGGAACCGATCAGCGAATGACTGAGAGGACCGGACGGGCTCGAGGCCCAAACATATTTGGACGGAGAGTTCGATCCTGGCTCAGGATGAACGCTGGCGGCGCGCCTAACACATGCAAGTCGAACGGCACCTATCTTCGGATAGAGGCGAGTGGCGAACGGCTGAGTAACACGTGGAGAACCTGCCCCCTCCCCCGGGATAGCCGCCCGAAAGGACGGGTAATACCGGATACCCCCGGGTGCCGCATGGCGCCCGGGCTAAAGCCCCGACGGGAGGGGATGGCTCCGCGGCCCATCAGGTAGACGGCGGGGTGACGGCCCACCGTGCCGACAACGGGTAGCCGGGTTGAGAGACCGACCGGCCAGATTGGGACTGAGACACGGCCCAGACTCCTACGGGAGGCAGCAGTGGGGAATCTTGCGCAATGGGGGCAACCCTGACGCAGCGACGCCGCGTGCGGGACGGAGGCCTTCGGGTCGTAAACCGCTTTCAGCAGGGAAGAGACGAGACTGTACCTGCAGAAGAAGCCCCGGCTAACTACGTGCCAGCAGCCGCGGTAATACGTAGGGGGCGAGCGTTATCCGGATTCATTGGGCGTAAAGCGCGCGTAGGCGGCCCGGCAGGCCGGGGGTCGAAGCGGGGGGCTCAACCCCCCGAAGCCCCCGGAACCTCCGCGGCTTGGGTCCGGTAGGGGAGGGTGGAACACCCGGTGTAGCGGTGGAATGCGCAGATATCGGGTGGAACACCGGTGGCGAAGGCGGCCCTCTGGGCCGAGACCGACGCTGAGGCGCGAAAGCTGGGGGAGCGAACAGGATTAGATACCCTGGTAGTCCCAGCCGTAAACGATGGACGCTAGGTGTGGGGGGACGATCCCCCCGTGCCGCAGCCAACGCATTAAGCGTCCCGCCTGGGGAGTACGGCCGCAAGGCTAAAACTCAAAGGAATTGACGGGGGCCCGCACAAGCAGCGGAGCATGTGGCTTAATTCGAAGCAACGCGAAGAACCTTACCAGGGCTTGACATATGGGTGAAGCGGGGGAGACCCCGTGGCCGAGAGGAGCCCATACAGGTGGTGCATGGCTGTCGTCAGCTCGTGTCGTGAGATGTTGGGTTAAGTCCCGCAACGAGCGCAACCCCCGCCGCGTGTTGCCATCGGGTGATGCCGGGAACCCACGCGGGACCGCCGCCGTCAAGGCGGAGGAGGGCGGGGACGACGTCAAGTCATCATGCCCCTTATGCCCTGGGCTGCACACGTGCTACAATGGCCGGTACAGAGGGATGCCACCCCGCGAGGGGGAGCGGATCCCGGAAAGCCGGCCCCAGTTCGGATTGGGGGCTGCAACCCGCCCCCATGAAGTCGGAGTTGCTAGTAATCGCGGATCAGCATGCCGCGGTGAATGCGTTCCCGGGCCTTGTACACACCGCCCGTCACACCACCCGAGTCGTCTGCACCCGAAGTCGCCGGCCCAACCGAGAGGGGGGAGGCGCCGAAGGTGTGGAGGGTGAGGGGGGTGAAGTCGTAACAAGGTAGCCGTACCGGAAGGTGCGGCTGGATCACCTCCTTTCTAGGGAGATAAATTCTTAGAGAGATCAACTTAACTCGAATGGAGGGCAGGAGCCCGTCCGGTGGATGTCTGGCCCGGATACGTCCCCGCAGCACCCGGTCCCCGGGGTCGCACCCGCGTACCTTGAGAGCCGCATAGCGATAGGAGAGAGATGGAAGAGTATCCTCTTCCAGACTCGATTCTTTTCTGCGATTAAATAGAGAATGATAGCAATCATTCATCCGATCCAAACAAGAGGAATTCACTCATATATGAGTGAGGAGCATCTGATCGCGAGCACAGTGGAACACGCTGTGCCGCGGTATGAGATACCCGAATTGCGACATGAGAGCGCTATTCATGATATCGATTAATTTATATTAGCGACACGTGGATATCCCGCGGGCCCGGAGCGGTCCCGCAAGATACCACGGGCGCACGGCGGATGCCTTGGCACAGGGAGCCGATGAAGGACGCGGCAAGCTGCGATAATCCCCGGCGAGGAGCACACATCCTTCGACCCGGGGGTCTCCGAATGGGCGAACCCATCCGTAGCAGTACGGATATCCCCCCGCTGAACGCATAGGCGGGGGGAGGACAACCCGGGGAACTGAAACATCTAAGTACCCGGAGGAGAGGAAATCAATCTCGAGACTCCCCGAGTAGCGGCGAGCGAAAGGGGACCGATGGCCAAACCGTCGAGCGGGCGTACCCGGCAGGGGTTCCGCCGGCGGGGTTGCAGGGCCGCGCATCCGGGGGCTGCCGCCCCCGGGCGCAGGTCCGGCTGGGGAGCGGAACGGCATGGGAGGGCCGGCCGCAGCGGGTGACAGCCCCGTACGCGAACCCAGACCGGACGGCGCGACGCGGTCCCTGAGTAGGGCCGGGCACGTGAAACCCGGTCCGAACCTGGGTGGACCACCATCCAAGCCTGAGTACTACCCTGTGACCGATAGCGCACCAGTACCGTGAGGGAAAGGTGAAAAGCACCCCGGGAGGGGAGTGAAACAGTACCTGAAACCGTGCGCCCACGAGCAGTCGGAGCACCCTTCGGGGTGTGACGGCGTGCCTTTTGTAGAATGAGCCAGCGAGTCGCTGGCGCGGGGCGAGGTTAACCGAAAGGGAGCCGGAGCGAAAGCGAGCCTTAACAGGGCGACTTGAGTCCCGCGCCGCGGACGCGAAGCCGGGTGAGCTATCCGTGGGCAGGCTGAAGCGGGGGTAAGACCCCGTGGAGGGCCGAACGCACGTCGGTTGAAAACGGCGGCGATGACCTGCGGATAGGGGTGAAAGGCCAATCAAACCCGGAGATATCTCGTTCTCCCCGAAATAGCTTTAGGGCTAGCGTCGCGCGTTCACCGCCGGAGGTAGAGCACCGGATGGACGAGGGGGCTTCGCCGCCTACCGAATCCAACCGAACTCCGAATGCCGGCGGCCCAGAGCGCGGCAGTCAGAGCATGTGGGCTAAGCTGTGTGCTCGAGAGGGAAACAGCCCGGACCGCCCGCTAAGGTCCCCAAGTTCCAGCCGAGTGGCAAAGGATGTGCGTCCGCCCAGACAACCAGGATGTTGGCTTAGAAGCAGCCATGCATTCAAAGAGTGCGTAACAGCTCACTGGTCGAGTGGACATGCGCCGACAATACACGGGGCTAAGCTGGACACCGAAGCGGCGGGATTTTGATTTACAGAATCGGTAGGGGAGCTTCCCATGGGCGGAGAAGCCGGAGGGCGACCGACGGTGGAGCGCATGGGAGTGAGAATGCTGGCATGAGTAGCGAGAGACGAGAGAGTAACTCGTCCGCCGTGAACCCGAGGTTTCCTGGGCAAGGCTAATCCTCCCAGGGTCAGTCGGGGGCTAAGGCGAGGCCGGGAGGCGTAGCCGACGCGCAGCAGGCAGACATTCCTGCACCGCGCACGCGGCGCTACGACCGACGGGGCGACGGATGGGGGTGGCTCGGCGGGGTTCTGGACGTCCCCGTGATGGAGCGCGGCCCGCGGACCAGGGAAATCCGGTCCGCATCGAGGGCGAGGCTCCGGACGAAGCACTTAAGCGAAGCGAGTGAGCCCGAGGTCCCTAGAAAAACCCCTAGGCAGGCGCGTGCGCGCCCGTACCGCAAACCGACACAGGTGGGTGGGTAGAACATACCGAGGCGATCGGGTCAACCATGGTCAAGGAACTCGGCACAATGGCCCCGTAACTTCGGGAGAAGGGGTGCCCGCGCGTACGTGAACGGACTTGCTCCGGGAGCGGAGGCGGGCCGCAGTGGAGAGGCCCAAGCGACTGTTTACCAAAAACACAGGACTCTGCAGAAGCCGCAAGGCGACGTATAGGGTCTGACGCCTGCCCGGTGCCGGAAGGTCACGCGGAGGAGTTAGCCGTCTCGGCGAAGCCCCGAAGCCAAGCCCCGGTAAACGGCGGCCGTAACTATAACGGTCCTAAGGTAGCGAAATTCCTTGTCGGGTAAGTTCCGACCTGCACGAAAGGCGCAACGACTTGGGCGCTGTCTCGACCATGGACCCGGTGAAATTGCACTGGTCGTGAAGATGCGACTTACCCGCGGAAGGACGGAAAGACCCCGTGAACCTTCACTGCAGCTTGGCATTGGCCGCTGGTCCCGCGTGTAGAGGATAGGCAGGAGGCGAAGATCCGGAGGCGCCAGCCCCCGGGGAGCCGCCCTTGGAATACTGCCCTCGCGCGACCGGCGTCCTAACCCGAGGCCGTCAACCGGCTCGGGGACCGTGCCAGGCGGGCAGTTTGACTGGGGCGGTCGCCTCCTAAAGGGTAACGGAGGCGCGCGAAGGTCCGCTCGGGACGGTCGGCAACCGTCCTTTTGAATGCAAGAGTACAAGCGGGCTTGACTGCGAGGCCCACAAGCCGAGCAGGTGCGAAAGCAGGCTCTAGTGATCCGGCGGCCCCGAGTGGGTGGGCCGTCGCTCAACGGATAAAAGGTACTCCGGGGATAACAGGCTGATCTTGCCCAAGAGTCCACATCGACGGCAAGGTTTGGCACCTCGATGTCGGCTCATCGCATCCTGGGGCTGGAGCAGGTCCCAAGGGTACGGCTGTTCGCCGTTTAAAGCGGTACGCGAGCTGGGTTCAGAACGTCGTGAGACAGTTCGGTCCCTATCCTCCGTGGGCGCAGGAGAATCGATGGAGGCTGCCCCCAGTACGAGAGGACCGGGGTGGACGCACCTCCGGTGAACCGGTTGTCGACCAACGGCACGGCCGGGTAGCCGCGTGCGGCGCGGATAACCGCTGAAGGCATCTAAGCGGGAAGCCGTTCCAGGGATTAGTTCTCCTTCCGGTAAGGGCCCAGGTAGACTACCTGGTCGATAGACGGCAGGTGCAAGGCTGGCGACAGCCTCAGCCGAGCCGCACTAATCGCCCGAGCTCTTCCGGAACCGCACCTCGCGGCCCGCGGGACCCAGCGCTCGAAAGCGCGGTCCGGGCACGAGGATGCCCCCGAGTCACCTCCCCTATACGCCATGCGGCCCCCAGGGCACGTGAGAGAGACACCGGACACCGAAGATACGGTGGGCGCCGCCCACCGGTCAGCGGCCAGAGCATGGGGGGCACGCCCGGTCCCGTTCCGAACCCGGAAGCTAAGCCCCATCGCGCCGAGAGTACTGCGGG
>NZ_JBNPLM010000038.1:0-4593 GCF_050313495.1 Collinsella sp. SGI.178
CGCCCAGAGCGACAATTTGTCATTCAAAAGGCAGGGCATGACAAGAATCAATGTCCTGCCTTTTTCATGCCAACTTGTTCGCTCTGGACGTCGCTCGCTGACGTTGATTCAACCAGCGATGCCGACTACTCCCCTTGCACCAAAAAATCGCCCCGTTCTCGGTTTTGAGGACGGGGCGATTTTGCTTACCTAGATTATTCGAGTTCCTTATGCGAAGCGGGCGACGAGCTCCTGCAAGACGTCGGTCATCTTGACAAGCGAGCTGACCGGAACAAACTCATTGACGCCGTGGTAGCAGTAGCCGCCCGTTGAAAGGTTGGGACAGGGCAGGCCGCGGAACGACAGCTGTGCACCGTCGGTGCCGCCGCGAATCGGCAGCACCTGGGGCTCAACATCGCAGGCAAGGAAGGATTCCTTAGCGACATCGATCAGCTCTGGGTAGTCGCGGACAATCTCGGCCATGTTACGGTACTGGTGCTTGATCTCGACCGTTACGCGCTCCTCGCCCAGACGCTGGTTGAGCAGCGCGGCGGCAGCATCCATCAGATCGAGCTTCTGCTGGAACTTGGCGGCATCGTGATCACGGACGATATAGCGCGCCGTGGCATGGTCGACTGTGGCAGAAACGCCCTCAAGATGATAGAAGCCCTCGTAGCCCTCGGTGTATTCCGGACGCTGCACGTAGGGAAGCAGGGCATTGAAGTCGCAGAACAGATTGCCCGCGTTAACCATGCGGCCCTTGGCGTCGCCGGGGTGAATGGACTGGCCCTCAAAGCTAACGGTAGCCTCGGCGGCGTTGAAGCACTCCCACTCAAGCTCGCCAACCGGACCGCCGTCGACTGTGTAGGCATACTTACAGCCAAAGTCCTCGATATCCAACAGCTCGGCACCGTGGCCGATTTCCTCGTCCGGGCAGAAACAAATACCAAGCGTGGGGTGAGGCAGGCTGGGGTCCTGTGCAATGCGTGCGACGAGCGCCATAATCTCGGCGACACCGGCCTTATCGTCGGCGCCCAGCAGCGTGGTGCCGTCGGTGCAAACCAGGTCCTCGCCCAAAAGGTTGTTGAGGGCGGGGAGCTTGGCGGTGCTCATGGATACGGGCTTGCCGTCGACGATGCCGCAAACCAGGTCGCCGCCCTCGTAGTGCACGATGTGCGGCGCTACGCCGGCGCCCGGTGCGACCTCGGTGGTGTCGAGGTGCGCGATCAGGCCCAGGGCGGGCTTATTCTCGGAGCCGGCGCTCGCGGGAATGTGAGCGCAGACATAGGCGTTTTCGGTTACATGGGCATCGGTTGCACCAAGCTCGCGCAATTCCTCGGCAAGCACATTGGCAAGATCAAACTGGACGGTGCTCGACGGCACCTGGTCACAGTTGGCATCCTCGGACTGTGTGTTGATCTGGACGTAGCGCAAAAAACGCTCGAGTACGTCGGGGTTCGTGGTGGTGTTTTCCATAGAGACCGCTCCAATCTTGGTTGTCGTGTGCATCAAGAACTCTAGCACGGTATGCCGCGGCATACCGCGACGCTTGGATGGGGTAGAATCAGCCATTGAATGCAGAAGGGACGGATGTTCATGGATACGACAAATAGCTCGCGCGAGCTACATCTAACGGTGGCGAACGAAGACTACTTGGAGTGCATGGTTCGCATCGAAAGCGAGGATGGGGAGACTAATGGCGTGCGGTCGGTCGATATCGCACAGCGCCTTGGCGTTTCGAAGGCATCGGTCAACAAGGCGGTTTCGGCTCTCAAGGCATCCGAACTTGTCGAGCAGTCTCACTACGGCAAGGTTATCCTGACCAACCGTGGGCGCGAGGTCGGTTTGGCTATCTGGTATCGCCATCGCCTGATTCGCACATTTTTGGTCCAGGAGCTCGGCGTCGACTTTGAGCGCGCCGATGCCGAGGCCTGCATGATGGAGCACGCGCTTTCCGAGGACACAATGGTCCGTTGGCTCGCCTATCTCGAAAAGCAGGGAATCAGCATCGAGGAATAGCGAAACATTTATATGGATACGAGTTATTACAATCGCTTCGGCGGCGAGGAGCTTATGCGCCGACTTGCCAGCGAGACGCTGCTGGCACAGGGTCCGATGGGCAGCGTGCTGCTGAGTGAATACGGTGCTGCCGATATTCCGCCGGCATTTTGGAACCTCGCCGAACCACAGACGGTTTCTCGCATCCACCGACTGTATGCCGCCGCTGGCGCACAGGTGCTTATTACCAATACGTTCCAGGCATCGGGTTTTGCGCTCGATCGCGATGAAATCGCTCCATCTATGGCAGAGGTCAATCGCGGGGCGGTCGACGATGCCCGCCAGGCAAATCCCCAGCTATTGCTGGGGTCCATGGGGCCTATTGCGATTGAGTGGTTTGTCGAGGATTCTTCCGAGTATCGAGAGATTCGCGCAAATGCTCGCGAGCAGGCGTCCGCCCTGCTCAACGCCGGCGTCGACGGGATTCTGGTCGAGACGATCACGTCTATCCGCAATCTGCAGCCCGTGCTCGCCGGTGTCCATGATGCCGCTGATGGCATGCCCGTTCTGGTGAGCTTTGCTATTGATGACAAGGGCGACCTGCTGGGTGATGGCCTAAACATCGAAGGTGCCATCTTGTATGCCGAGAAGCACGGTGCGAGCTCGGTTGGGATCAATTGCTGCACCCTGACAGCGGCTACCGCTGCGGTACCAAGAATGGTCAAGATAGCCACGACGCCCGTTACTGTACGTCCCAATGCGGGAAATCCGGTCCAAACGCAAGATGGGCCTGTGTGGCACGAGGACCCCGAAGCTTTCGCGCGCGCATGCGTCGAGTGGAAGCGGGCTGGCGCCGCAATGGTTGGTGGCTGTTGCGGAACCACGGCGATCACGACGGCTGCTATGGCAGACGCGCTCGATATATAGAGTCCGAAGAAAAGCACATTCGAAGTACCGCCCCGACCGGGGCGGTTTTTTGTCTACATGCGCCCTCGATGGCTTTTGCCTAAACGGTGAATGCGTGCGCCGGCGGCTTGCCGGGCGCTCGTTGCGGGTATACCACTTGCGTACCATGATCCAAACACTGCGAGGTGTCTGCGTGTGTGCGCGATAATTCATTTTGGAACTGATGGCTGGCGCGCTCGCGTCGGCGAGGATTTTAACGCTGACAATGTTGCCCGTATCGCTGATGCCGCCGGCGAGCTCTGGCAAAAGACATATCCCGGCAAGACGGTATATATCGGGTATGACACCCGTCCCCGGGCGCGCGAGTTTGCAGAACTTGCAGCTGGCGTGCTTGCGGCCCATGGCCTTGATGCCGTGCTCGTGGCCCGTTTTGTACCCACGCCTGCCATCACGTGGGCTGCCGCATACGATGGCGAGGCGTGCGGGGCGCTCATGGTGACCGGTTCACATCATCCGCAGGGCTATCTCTGTCTCAAACTGCGCATGGGCGATGGTTCCACGGCAAACCAGGACGTCATCGAAGAACTCGAGGCAACGATGGCCGCCGAACCTCTGGGGCTCGAGGAGCAGTATCGCACGGCGGATATCATTCCCGACTATATGCGAGCGGTAGCATCGTTTGTCGATGCCGATGCCATTCGTGCCGCTCGTCTGCGCGTGGTGGTCGACCCCATGGGGGGAGCGGCTCAAGGTTATCTTGCCGATTTGCTGCGCGAGCTGGGTGTTGAGGTCCATGAGATTCATGCGGGGCAAGCATCGGATTGGAGGGATATCTGTCCCGATCCCGTAGAGCCGTGGGTGGATGCCTGCGAGCGTGCAGTTATCGAAGACGGCGCGTGTGCCGGCCTGGTGACCGATGGCGATGCTGACCGTATTGGCGCGGTCGACGAGCGCGGTAGATATATACATCCGCATCAGATCATGGCGCTCGTAATGGGCGAATTGGTTCAGTTTCGCAATTTGAAGGGGCGAGTCGTCGTCAATCTATCGTGCTCGACGCTTGTGCGTCGTGTTGCCGAGGCGCTCGGTTGCCGCGTGACCGTAAAACCGGTTGGCTTCAAATATATAGCCGCCGAGATGAAAAAAGACGGGGTGCTTATGGGCGGTGAGGAGGCCGGTGGCATCGGCATTGCCGCGCATATGCCCGAGCGTGACGGCATCCTCGCTTGCCTACTCCTGTGTGAGCTCATGGCAAAGACGGGGGCTTCGCTGGGCGTGCTGGTCGATCAGCTCGAGGCGAGTTTTGGAAAAACAAGTTATGGCCGTCGAGATTTACGACTTGAGGCAGAAGATGCCGAGTCGCTGCGCACGCTGCTTCCCGGTGTGAATCCCAAGTCGATTTGCGGCAAGGCGCCGCAGAGCGTAAGTCACATGGACGGCTTGCGTTTGGCATTTGAGGATGATACCTGGCTGTTGGTTCGCCCGAGTGGCACTGAGCCGGTGGTGCGAGTGTACGCCGAGGGCTTTTCGGTGGAGGAGCGCGACGAGTTGCTTGATGCCGGCTGCGCTTTGGCTCGGGGCGCATATCGGCTCTAGCCATGGGGCTGATCAATATAAAGATATGCTCGGCGAGTGGTAGGTAACGACTGGCAAGCGTCAGCTGCGGGTATAAATGTGTAGGAGTTGTGTGCAACCAGATTCCCGCCCCGC
>NZ_JBNPLM010000039.1:0-3949 GCF_050313495.1 Collinsella sp. SGI.178
AGATACAACCATCCAGTATATGCCTTACCATTAGAGGTTGCGTAATACCAAATGTTGTCTTTTAACTGCCAATGATAAAGAGAGACATCAACATACGCATAGTTCATATCAACGTTGCCGTTGATTCCAGGGACTTTTCCGTTGCTCTTATACTGCCAAAAACTGTAATTACCGGTATAGTCACATTGCGAGTTATATTGGGCAATCCAGTGATCCCAAGAACCGCTCTTGAATACGGAATCGGTCAATATAGTGTTAAACCAATTCAGATTTGCATAGATGCCCGGCTTATATCCAGCTGCAGAAATCTTATTGCAAAAAATCTGAGCTCTAGATGCAATTCCGGTTTTCCGACCATCCGCAATGATGCTGTTGTCTTCAAGATCGTAATACACCGGCAGACGTGGATTATGCCCAGAAAGGCAGCCAATAACCATGGACGCCTCATCGGCCGCCTGTTGATCATCCCAAGCATACGAATAAATATAGACACCGTAGGGGATTCCAAGACGCTCACACTCAGAAATATTACGAGTGAATTGATAGTCAACTCGACCGCCGAAACACGGAGCACCAAATCCAACGCGCAGAATAGCGAAATCAATACCAGAAGCTTTTACAGCATCCCAATTAATGCGTCCTTGGTGCTCGCTGACGTCAATGCCCTGCGCTGTAACCCCATCGGGAAGAATGTCCATGGACAATAGGGCTACTCCATCTTCTTCGGAAGAAGCATCCTCAGCGGCAAACTGCCCATCCTCGTAACGCCAGGAATTCTCAACTAAAGAGCGTGCAGCTTCTGCATCCGACGGGAACAAAATCGACGAAATTGACGTAAGTAATAACAGCGTTAGAACCAGTACAAGTAACTTAATATGTTTTACCATGCAAACTCCACTAACGAACAAAACCATCTATTTTCAGTATATTCAAGCCCGTTCCCGAGCATGTTCGAATTATCCTATTAATAATACCGCGACCACCATTCGGGCGTCTTGTTATCTCTGACCGCTTGCCAAAGAACAGAGCTTGTACTGCTACTATTAGATAGACATTCGAAATAACTAAAGAAAGCGAATAAATGACAGAGTCGAAACAACGTGCATACGGCATCGATATTGCTCGACTAGCTGCAATGTATATGGTTGTGATACTACACAACCTCGGAAGAGGGGGAATCCTTGACTGGACGCTAGATTCGATTAGAGATCTAGCTTACTTGTCAGTTGAGAATTATGCAATTATCGCTGTAAACGTTTTTGCAATGATATCAGGCTATTTGTCAGCCGGTAGGCCACTTAAGGGACGGTCCATTTTCTCAATCTGGGCTACAGCCTGTTTCTGGTCCGCAGCAACTGCACTAACGGGGTTCGCCCTTGGGCAAATCGGTAAATTCGATTTGTTTGTTTCGCTATTTCCAGTCTCCACGGCAGAATACTGGTATCTGAACAGCTTTCTTCTCCTTCAGCTAATGGTGCCATTTCTTAACTGCGCAATCGCGTCAATAGCATCATTTCAGTTAGGAGTCTTAACTTTGGCCCTGCTAATTGCCTCGACGCTATTTGAATCAACAGGGTTAAATAATGGCTATTCTACGATGTGGCTCGCTGTGCTCTGGCTTACCGGTGCATCAATCAAGAGAAACAAGGAAACTTTGGATAGAATCGTGAGCACGAGAAGATTGCTCTTTGCATATATATTGCTGCCACTTGTCGTTTTATACCACCAGTGGAATGACGTTCATGTACTACAGATGAGCCCTCTTCGCTGGCTCGCCTATTCCAACCCTTACGTTGCGACGAGCTCTATATGCTTCTTTATCCTCGCAACAAGAATAAATGTCAGTTCGAAGAAAGCAAAAAGCTTTCTAAAACAGACTTCACCATTAGCTTTTGCAGTCTACATAATAGACACTAGCAAATGGTTTTACGGCATTTGGCTTAACGGAAAACTAAGTTGGCTGCTAGACAAAACTGCACTAATTGGCGTGCCCCTGCTACTGACCGTAAGTTTAATCTTTTTCGCATGCTTTATACTTCTTGAGCTATTTCGAAAAAAGGCTATAAAACTGCTCGAATCCATGAAGCCTGATAAATATGACCGATATCATCAAACTGACTAGAAATACATTTGATTCAGTAATCAATATATTATGATAATGTCAAAGCAATTAGATGTAACTCAACGGAGAGGGAGCACTCATCCTTCTCCGTTGAAGTTTGGCAACCTAGCAAATCAGAATTATTTTCAATGAGCCCGACGCGGTCAAACCAGAGATGTGATTTCCATAGCCATCGTTATGCAAGATCATCTTTCTCGCCAGGCATATTGCCCCAGAAATAACCTGTTATTCAACGGGAAATCGATAAAAGGTGTCTCTGTGGCTGCAATTTAAATTTGAGCCGCTACACCTCATCCGTTGCGCCGAAAAGCTTCTGAACCAAACTGAGCGCATGAGCGTACCGATTTAATACGTCAACTAAATACAGGCCTAAGCCATCAATCGCGTTCACCGCGGGCCGATGACGCCCATCTCCCACGCTGCGATACAATCTACTACACCAAATGCTAAACCAGCAACCCGAAGGGGCCAACGTGTTGACAATCCACTATGGTGATATGGAGAACGTTATCTACAATACGTCGGTTTGCTTCGATAACGTTTATTCACCTCAATGGTTTCAAGATGCCTTTGCGCAAAGAATTATTAAATCCATCGATAAAGGCAGTGTGGTTGGACTTGGCGCAATAAACACCAAGATCTTAGGCATCATCCCTCCTGAAAGGCTGTCGGGAGGCACCAAAACGCTGTTGCTCATGTATTTCATGCCTCAGAATGTATACAATGCCACAAACTGCAGCGACAATTGCGCTTACTGGATTCTAAGAATCGCCGCACAGCATGATCTGACAATCAACCTCTACTATTTGATGGATTTTGGGAACGGCAAATTCACAGTGACCGTTGCAAATACGAGTGATGTCGTCCACACGATGTTCGACCTTGTCCCTATAGCCGCAAAATGCCTAAGGGAGAACTCCTGACGCACGTTTTCGATATGATAAGAGCCGCTTGAACGAGGAGTACTTGAACCCCACCGCTCTTGCAGCTCTTGAGGGCACTTTGCCGGATCTCGAAATTACTTCGCGCTAAAGCGAGGAGTGCTCACTGTCGGAGGATAAGTTCGGTCCGAGCCAGGAATCGCCATCCAAGAAGAACTCCGGCCAGCGCCGCATGAACAGTGCCTGTTCGCGCTTCCAGCGGCGCAGTTTTTCCTCGTTGGCCTCTTCCCTGCCGCGCGAGGTGAACTCGTAGTGGTACAGCCCTCACTCTCTGCGAATGGTATCTTTGTTGCTGCGAATTTGAACACGCAATACTTTAGATAGACGAAATCTGATTGGCAGGCGATGAGGAGAGCCACATCTTATTATCACGGGGATTGTCGCCCCAGAAAAAACCGATATGGCAATCGACGCTGGCGTCAGCCTTAAAGATGGTGACATCACCCTCTCTCGATTTAGAACCGTTCGAGAATCTCCTCGGCATTCTCTCGCAGATAGCTATCTAGGTTGTTAGCGCCGGGCGATTTTAGCCGCTAATAGTCAAACTATTTTGACCAATCCCGGTCACCGAATAATGGCCACCGTGCCTCCCCGCCGCCACTACGCTGGTGGTGCCAACACGCCGGCGTTAGGAGGACCATTGAGGTGAACGAGAGACACGATGACCTACAGGAAATTATAGACGCGGCGCTCCGGGAGATGGCCGCGGAGGAGGGCGACGGGTTCGACCCGCAGACATGCAACCTCGCGGAGTTCTGCAGGAGGACGGGGCTCACCCGCTCCCGCGCGAGGACGGTCAGGGCACACGGGTTCAGGGCCCTGCCCCACGGGAACAGCGGGAGGAGGGCCGCGCCGGGCGTGCTCGCCGGCCACACCGGCCTGGTGG
>NZ_JBNPLM010000040.1:0-3328 GCF_050313495.1 Collinsella sp. SGI.178
ACAAATCGATTACTCCTGGCCACTTCATTGGCGACTAAATCATTGGTTACCCTGCAGCAGTACATAATTTTATTATGTAATGGCTTAGTGTTATTGAAGACTTACTTACTCACTGTAATCATGTTAGCACACCGACCAAGGGTTTCTATGAGTCCTTATTTGTTCCACCCTTTGGCAATAGTCGCTGTCGTCACGAGCAAGCCGCTTGCGACTTCCCACGCGGAGTTAAACAATAATTGCAAACTGAAGCTGCAAATCCGCCCGACAAGGCTCTTTTATAAAACCCATTGTTTAGACGACCAGCAATCTCATCAGGCTCTCACCTTGAATAGTTTCCCAGCCAATCTGCGTGACTGCCTCCGACAGCTGTCTATCATGCGTAACCAACAGTAACGCGCCAGAGAAACCGCTCAGCATCTCCTGCAGCGCCTCAATAGAACCCACATCAAGATGATTCGTCGGCTCGTCGAGTACGAGGAGGTTGGGATTCGTAACAAGCTGTTCAGCAAGCATGAGTTTGCGGAGTTCGCCAGGACTCAAATCGTCGCCAACGAGCAGTTTGTCAGGGTCGGAGTTCAACCGCGCCACGATGGAGAGGATGCGACCTTTCGTCTCCTGGTCCTGGTCTCGGAGATGCCTCAGTGCTCGCTCGCGTTCCTCTGGCCCGACGTCCTGGGGAACGTACGCAACTTTGACATTATCAGGAACAGATTCGATGACGCTTCGTACCACCAGGCTCTTTCCCGTTCCGTTCGCACCGGTCAACACCACGTGATCCGTTGGCGAGATCCAGAGCTCCGGCACATCTATCGAGAACTCGCCAGCAGACAGTCGCGATGCCTCCAAGTGCGCCACGCAACTTGAGCGCGCAGCGACGCCGAACTCGCCGATACGATGGTCGTATCTTTTCGAGACGGTTTTCTCAGAAAACTCTGCCTCGGCCTTTGCGAGCCGCCCGCTCATTTTGGACGAGAGCTTCCCTGCAACGCCGTCCTTGCCAGAGACTATGGCGCGTCCGATCTTCTCGCGAGCGTCGCTGTCTTTTTTGCTCAAGCCGCGCTTGCTTCGCTTGCCCTTCTGACGCGCCGCCTCTTCGCTCCTGCGCTGAGCTTCTGCCTTCAGGCGCTTCGCTTCACGAGAGGCTTGCTCGCGATCCCTCATCGCGGAGGCGCGTTCGCTCGCCGCCTGGTCGCTTGCCTTCGAGTACCCGCCGGGGCGCATGGTCCAACGCGCGCCCTCGCACATGAGGCTCTTGCCCACAAGGCCATCGAGCAGGTCTCTATCGTGCGAGATGAGGATGCCGATGCCGCTGAAGGAGGCCAGCGCCTCCTTCACGATGTCGCGCGTGGCGGCATCGAGGTCGTTGGTCGGCTCATCCATGATGAGGACATCCGGTTGTGCATAGAGGGCGCATGCGATCTGGATCCGCTTCTGCTGACCGCCCGAGAGCGTGTCGTAGCGCCAGAACCAGTCGTCTTCGATGCGGAGCAGTGCCCTTGCCCGTTGCGCCTCCTTGCCCCAATCCGATGCGAGATCGAAGAGCTTGTCTGGCTCTTGGGTCGAGTCTTGCTCGCAATACGACGCGAACAGATTCGGGCTCACCGTCCCGGAATCGGGTGTAATAACGCGGGCGGCGATACGGGCGAGCGTGCTCTTCCCGCATCCGTTGTCGCCGATGATGCCCGTCCATCCCGATGGGAACGTGGCGCTGACGTCTTCGATGGCTGGCGATGCCGTACCGGGGTAGGTATAGCTGATGTGAGTGAGATTCAGTTGCATGGCGAGCTCCTTTGAGAGGAGGTCGCGCAGGGGTCAGGCACGCAATGTATGGATTCGGAACGAGAAGGCACTGAAGCGATGCGGCACCCTGAAGCGCGACCGGATGTACAGAATGGTCGTATGGGGTACCCGAAACGGGCATCGCTAGTTCTTCATCTAACCTGACCTAACTCGAAGCGGCGCTTGCCAAAGGCCCCGCTGGATGATTGATATCTAGGATTATAGCATGAATCTGCCCCGTTTTCGTTGACAGGTCCTATGCCGCCTCTGGGCGGTTTTCCTTTGCCATCTTCTCCTCGAATTGCGTGGGGCTGAGCCACCCCAGCGCCGAGTGGATCCGGATCCTGTTGTAGAAGCACTCTATGTAGTCGAATATGTCCAGCGCCGCCTGCTCGCGGGTGTCGTAGGTGCGCGCGTGCACGCATTCCGATTTTATGACGCCCATCAGCGACTCCGTCACCGCGTTGTCCCACGGCGACGATATGGAGCCCATGGAGGGCCTGATGCCGTTGTCGCGCATGGTCTTGCCCAAAAGCAGGCTCACGTATTGGGCGCCGTGGTCGCTGTGGTGGATGCAGCCCTCGGGCGGGTTCCTCCTGGCTATGGCCATCTTGAGCGCGTCGTCGGCCAGCTCGGCGGTCATGCGCGGCCCCATGGACCAACCCACCACCATGCGCGACCACACGTCCATGACCGCGGCCAGGTAGAGCCATCCCTGGCTGGTGCGCACGTAGGTGATGTCCGCGAACCACGCCTGGTTGGGGCCGTCGGCGGCGAAGTTGCGTTTGACCAGGTCGTCGAACGATTCTCCCTTGGAGGCGCGCTTCTCGCCGGACGGGCGCCTGGCGCAGGCCCTGGTGACGCCCCTCCACCCGTACTCCCTCATTATGCGGGCGACGCGCTTGCGGGACGTCCTGACGCCGGACATCCTGAGCCTTGCGAAAACCTTGGGGGCGCCGTATATGCCGCGGCTGGCCTCGTACTCGTCGCCGATGAGCCTCGCCAGCTCCAGGTCCCGCAGGTCATGGTCGCTCGCGGGCCTCTTCGCCCACTGGTAGTAGCCCTGGCGGGTGACCCCCAGCGCCCTGCACATGTCCGACACGCCGTATTCCCCCAGGCGGGAGGCTATGAACGCGAATTTTGCCTCCTTCACAGCTGCTTGCTCGCGAAGAAGGCGCTGGCTTTTAAAAGTATCTCGTTCTCGGTCTTGAGGCGCTGGTTCTCCCGGCGCAGCTTGCGCAGCTCCTCCTGCATCTGGAAGGGGTTCTGGTCGGGTTCCGCGGCGGGGGCGCCGCCTGCCAGCTTGACCCACTTCGCCAGCGACCCGGGGTCGCATCCCAGCTCCCTGGCGATCTCGGCGTAGGTGGCCTCCGGCCCCGCCGCCAGGTACAGCTCCACTGCCCTCTGCTTGAATTCCGCGGTGTATCGCGGTGAAGGGTTGCCCATTCTTCCTCGCTTTCCTCCGTTGCCGAATATGTTGGCGAACGGAACTCAAAGTGTCAACGGAACTGGGGCAGATTCAGATTCAAGCTCGCGGTCGGCGCGATAG
>NZ_JBNPLM010000041.1:0-2797 GCF_050313495.1 Collinsella sp. SGI.178
AGCCGCAGCTATAGCAGCCCAAAGTGCTTTGCGGCGTTGTAAATTCCGTCGTCGTCCACGGCGGTCGTCACGTAGGTCGCCGCGACCTTCACGGTATCCTGCGCGTTTCCCATGGCCACGCTCGTACCCACGGAGGCAAACATCGACAGGTCGTTCTCGCCGTCGCCAAAGGCAATCGCCTCGCTCGCGTCGATGCCCAGGCGCTCCAGCGTCGCCGCCACGCCCAGGTCCTTGCCGCCGTCTGCCGGAATAATGTCGCAGAACAGGTCGCACCAGCGCGTGGTGAGAGAATGCGACACGGCGTCGGTCACGATATGCTCGTCGGCCGGATCCACAAAGGCGCAAAACTGGTAAACCGGCGCATCGAAGGCGTGCTCAAACGGCTCCTCGTGGTAGACGATTCCCGCGTTGTTACCGGCCGTCACCACGCGCTCGGACAGGCGGTTCACAAACGAGTTCTCGCCCTGCATGCACAGTGAGTCATAGCGCCCCTGCGCCACCTGGTCCACAATCACCGCAACGTCGTCCGGATCAATCGGACAGCTGCGGTAGACGCCCTCGGCATCAAAGCAGTGCTGGCCCGAAAGTGTAATGTACGCATCCCAACCAAGATCGAACAGCCAATCCGGCATCTGGTAGGTCGGACGGCCCGTGGCGATCACGCACGCAATCCCCT
The DNA here is from genome assembly GCF_050313495.1 of Collinsella sp. SGI.178. Classification (NCBI taxonomy): domain Bacteria; kingdom Bacillati; phylum Actinomycetota; class Coriobacteriia; order Coriobacteriales; family Coriobacteriaceae; genus Collinsella; species Collinsella sp. SGI.178. The sequence continues at coordinate 677 of NZ_JBNPLM010000041.1, forward strand.
GCTCGTGAAAGCTGTCGAGCACTTGCTGCGCCGACGCCGGAATCCGGTGCGTCTTAAAGCTCAGTAGCGTGCCGTCGATATCGAAAAACGCGGCTTTGATCATCCTCGTCTACTCCTCGCCCTCGAGCTTCTCGCTCGCCTCGAGCCACGCCATCTCCAGCTCGTCCATAGCGGCGTGAGCCTCGTCGATCTTTGCCTGCTGCTCGCCCAGCGCCGTGTAGTTGGTGGGGTCGACCTGAGCCATCGCGGCCTCGGCCTCCTCCACGCGAGCGCGCTGCGTCTCCATCTTGCGCTCGAGCGAGCTCACCTCGCGGCGGAGCTTCTGGCGCTCGGCGTTGGAAAGGCCATTGGGCTGACCGCTCGCCTTGGGCTTTTCGGCCGCAGCTGCCGCGGCACCGGTGTCAAACGTGCCGGTCTTGGCGCTCGGCGCACCCACGGGCTCGCCCTCGGCGGTGGCATTGCACAGGCGCAGGTACTGGTCGACGCCGCCGGGCATGTGCGTCAGGTGGCCGTCGAGCAGTGCCCACTGCTGGTCGGTCACGCGCTCCATCAAAAAGCGGTCATGCGTTACCAGAATCAACGTGCCGGGCCAACCATCGAGCAGGTCCTCGACAATCGCCAGCATGTCGGTATCCAGGTCGTTGCCGGGCTCGTCCAAGATGAGCACATTGGGCTCGTCCAGGATCGTCAGCAGCAGCGACAGGCGACGGCGCTGTCCGCCCGAAAGATCGCCGATACGACTCCAGAGCTGCTGCGTCGTAAAGCCCAGACGCTCGCAGAGCTTCTCGGGCGAGGTCTCCTTGCCATCGATAACGTAGTACTTCTTGTAGTTGCTGAGCACCTCGCGGATCGTGTCGCCCATGTAGGGCTCGAGCTCCTCGAGCTGCTGCGACAGCACGCCAAAGCGCACCGTCTGGCCAATCTTCACGCGGCCGCGCAGGGGCGCGATCTTGCCCTGAATCACATCGAGCAGTGTGGACTTGCCGGCGCCGTTCTCGCCCAAAAGACCATAGCGGTCGCCCGCACCAATGAGCCAGGTCACGTCGGAGAGCACTTGCTTGGGCGCGCCGTCGGTATCGGCATAGCCGGCGTCCACGTCGACCACGTCGATAACCTGCTTGCCCAGGCGACTCACCGCCAGGCGCTTGAGCTCCAGCTCGTCGCGCACGGGCGGTACGTCGGCGATGAGCTCGCGAGCGGCCTCCACACGAAACTTGGGCTTGGTGGAGCGCGCCTGTGCGCCGCGGCTCAGCCACGCGAGCTCCTTGCGCGCCATGTTGCGGCGGCGCTCCTCGGTAACGGCGGCCATGCGGTCGCGCTCTACGCGCTGAAGGATATATGCGGAGTAGCCGCCCTCGAAGGGGTCGACCTGGCCATCGTGGACCTCCCACATGCTGGTGCAGACCTCGTCCAAGAACCAACGGTCGTGCGTGACCACGAGCATGGCGCCCTGGCCGCGCTGCCAGCGGGCCTTTAAGTGGCGCGCGAGCCAGTTGATGGTGCGCATGTCCAGGTGGTTGGTGGGCTCGTCGAGCATGAGCACATCGTAGTCGCCGATCAGCAGGCGCGCGAGGTCCACGCGGCGGCGCTGACCGCCCGAAAGCTCGCCCACCGTGCCCTCCCAGGGCACATCGCTAATAAGGCCGGCCAGGATCTGGCGCGTACGCGGGCTCGACGCCCATTCGTACTCGGGCGTGTCGCCGACGACGGCATGATGCACGGTGTCGGTATCGACCAGGTTGTCCTTTTGGCCGAGCAATCCGATCGTGGTGTCGCGGCGGTGCGTCACGCGGCCGTCGTCGGGCTCCAGCACGCCAGCGAGCACACTCAGCAGCGTCGACTTGCCGTCGCCGTTTTTACCGACGATGCCAATGCGGTCGCCCTCGTCCACGCCGAGCGTCACGCTATCGAAAATATGCTTGGTGGGAAACTCTAGGCTGACGGAATCGCATCCCAAAAGAATCGCCATATGCCCTGCTCCTTCGTAGAAATTCAACGTTGTCCATGATAGCAGCGAGCCCCGCCCCAAAACCTACCAAAAAGGGACAGGTTTATTTTGGCAGGTTTTATCTGGGCAAACGTCAGAGCAGTCCAAGGGAACTCCGTGGTAAAACGTTAAAC
>NZ_JBNPLM010000042.1:0-2416 GCF_050313495.1 Collinsella sp. SGI.178
TGTGTTTGGCAACGGTTTTCTCGACATTTTGGCTGCCCGGTTCCGACAATCTGGCAAAAGAACCGCCGATGTCTCAGATTTCTGCCTTCCCGAGCATCAAGGCCTTGTCCATCCTCTTGCTCGTGCCGTTGAACTCGACGAGTCTTCCATGGTGGACCACCCTGTCGATCATCGCGGAGGCAAGCTTGTCGTCGCCCAGGATCGTTCCCCATTTGCTGAACTCGATGTTGGTGGTGAACACCACGCTTCGCTTCTCGTAGCATGCTGACACCACCTGGAACAGCAGCCTTGCGCCGTTGATGTCCAGGGGCACGTACCCGAACTCATCCAAGATCAGAAGGTCGGCCTTCGCCAGGTCCCTCATGAACTGATCCAAGGTGCCTGCAGAGCTTGCCATCGTAAGGGCCATGACGAGCTCCGCGGTGGTGAAGAACCTGACCGCCTTGCCGGAGCTCGCGGCGGCAACGCCGATGGCGATTGCCAGATGGGTCTTTCCGCGGCCGGTCTGGCCATAGAACACGAAGTCCTGGGCCCTGTCTATGAACCCCAGCCCCATCAGGTCCTCCGCGGTGTAGCCTTCGGGGAAGGACACCTGGGAGAAGTCGTAGCCTTCGAATGACTTGACTTGCGGGAACTTTGCCTTCCTGAACAGCCTGTCTCGCTTGCGCCTTTCCCTGACGCCCTGCTCGTCATCGAGCATCGCGGCCGCCGCGGCGAGCTGGCCCGGCGTTGCCGTGGCGCAGAACCTGTCGATCACCTCGTTGGAGAAGTACATCATCCTCGCCTTGGCCTTGAACTCCCTTGCCTCCTCTGCCTTCAAAGCCATTACCTGCCCCCGATCCCCAACGCGCGGTCGTACTCCGACAGGTCGACGGGCTCGTCATATGCGATGGCGCCTCCCGCGCAGCGTGCCGCTGCGACGGCGACCGACGCCGCATCCACCCTGCCCGTCGCAACGAGCGCCATCTCCATGGCCGCGACGGTGGCGTCCCATCCGTGAACGGCGACCTCGTCCCTCATGGTCCTCAGGCTGGCCCGAAGGTCGCTTTTGTCCTTGCCGTCGAGATGGCTCCTCAGCGTGTCGGGCATGCATGCCCTCACCTTGCTGTTCGCCCATCCACCCGGCTTTCTGCAAAGCGTCGCTATCTGGCTCGCAGGCTGCGACGAGTCCGACGGCGCATCTCCGTAGGCGCGCTCGTGGCTGCACACGAAGGTGCCCTCCTCGTCGTATATGCGCACGTCGGTGGCGCCGAGCCCCACTATCAGCGTCGTTCCCGCAAGCGCCGGGTCGGACGAGTAGAGGTGCTTGCCCTCGATGCGGACCTTGCCGTACTTGTCGGCCTTGGGCCTGACGTAGCGCACGACGTCGAACGGTTTTTCCGGCAGGCCAGCCATGGCTGCGCGGTCCTCCGCGAATAGACGGGCCTCCGGCTCGCCCTTGCGCCAATGCTTCTGCTCGGAAAGGCGCATGCAGCGGTCGAGCAGGTGGCGGTTGTATATGTCGGTGCCGCCGATGCGGGGAACGGGCACGAACAGGTTGCGGCGGATGAAGCCGACCTTGTTCTCCACGTTGCCCTTCTCGTTGCCCGAGTCCGGGTTGCAGAAGGAGTAGTCGAACCCGTAATGGGCGGAGAAAGCCGCGAACATCTCGGTGGTCCTTACGGTCGAGCAGGCCCTCCTGCCGACGCCGGTGGCGTTGTCAAACACTATGCGCGTTGGGACCCCGCCGCAGTACTCGAATATGTTGCGCAGGCCCTGGCAGACGCACTCGGCGTTCTGGCCGGGGAACACCTGCGCCAGGCCGACGTTCGAGTAAGGGAAGGTGACGACGAAGTACAGCATCCGCCTTCGCACGCCGCCGACGTAGAAATCGGCTTCGCCGAAGTCGGCCTGGGCCTCGCCGGGGGCCCATACCAGATCGAGAAACGCCTCCTTGGATTCCCTGCGCTCTGCCTTGAGGCGGGCGACGTAGTGGCGGACGGTGGACTCGCTTGCCCCGCAGCCGCACTCGTCCCTGAGGCGGGCGTGTATGCGCGCGGCAGTGTGGCGCTGCTTGCGCCATGACCTGGCATCCTCGTCGAGCCAACCCTCGATAATGCTGCGGTATTGGTCCATCATCGACGAGCCCGGGCGCTTGACGGGCATCTTCGGGGAGAGGTCGTCGAGGGCGAGGTACTTGTATACGGTGTCGCGGCTGACGCCGGTGATCCGGCTTATGGAAGCGATGCTCTCGCCGCTCTTTCTCAGTTGCCGTATAGTTACGACTTGGGACATGCTGATCATTTTCCTTTCTGGCCTCCTTAGTCGATTACCGAAGCAATGACTAGGTTAGACCGTTAGCTTGTGATCGGCATGTTCTTTGCTGCTATGCCCGAATCAGGTCAGCCGAAGTGTCGACTTTTACGCTACCGCATAC
>NZ_JBNPLM010000043.1:0-2378 GCF_050313495.1 Collinsella sp. SGI.178
TGTTTTTCACAACAACTAAATTTAGGATTTCACGACTAATTTCTTTCGGGTTTCACCGTTTTGCAAAGGTGCCGCACCCTTTCTTCGCTAACTGTCCGATCTTCCCATCATCAAGGCTTCCTCGAACCTTCTGCTCTGCCCGCCGAACTCAACCAGCCGACCATGATGCATGATCCTGTCAATCGTCGCCGTGGCCAGGTGTGCGTCTCCCAGCACAGTGCCCCATTTGCCGAACTCTATGTTGGTTGTGACGATCATGCTCCTCGTCTCGTACGTTGCCGACATCACCTGGTAGAGCAGCCGAGCGCCCTCGATGTCTATCGGGATGTAGCCGTACTCGTCGATTATCAGCAGGTCTGCCTTGGCTATGTCGCGAAGCACCTGCTCGAGCCTGTTGTCGGCGACGGCCGCCTTCAGCATCAGCACCAGCGACGCGGTCTCGAAGTACCTGACCTTGTAGCCCCGCTCGGCCGCCAGCACGCCCAGTGCGATCGACAGGTGGGTCTTTCCGCGTCCGCATCCTCCGTAGAACACGAAGTCCTGGGCCTGCCGGACAAACTCCAATGACACCAGGTCATCGACGGTGTAGCCGTCTGGGAAGGACACCTCGCCGAAGTCGAAGTCCGCGACCGACTTCACGGCCGGGAATTTGGCCTGCCTCATGAGCCTTGCCTTCCTGTTCTCCTCCCTGGTGGCGTTCTCGCTCCTGATCAGCTCGCATGCAGCCACCAGCTGGCCTCGCGTGGCATCCTTGGAAAACGCCGCGATCGTCGACTTGGTGAAGTACATGGTCCTGGCCAGCGCGGCGAACTCCGCCTCGATCTGGCCCCTCGTCATCTGCTCGATGTCCATGGCTAGGCCTCCTTTGCGAAGACGGCGTCGTACATTCCGAGGTCGGGGCTGTCGTCGTATGCGATGGACCCTTGGCCGTTCGCCGTGCATGCGGCAGCCAATGCGACGTCAGCGCGGCTGGGGACGCCGCCGTCGGCGCCGAGCGCGGCCATCGCCGCTACCGCGGCCTCGTAGCCCGCATCCGCGCTGACGTCGCGAAGCATCCTGAGCATCGTGCCCCTGTCGGCCCTGCCCATGGAATCCATCGACCTGGCCAGCGATTTCGGCAAGGTCGCCCTGACGGCGCTGTTCTGCCATCCGCCCGGCTTCCTGCAAAGGAGCGCCAGCTGCGACATGGGGTCGCTGGCCTTGGTGGGCGCATCCCCGTATGCTCGGTCGAAGGCGGCGATCTGCGTGCCCTCGCCGTCGTAGAAGGCTACCCGGAATGCGCCCAGCTCGACGATCACCCTCTCCTCGCCGTGGTCCGGCCCGAGCGGGTAGCGGTGTCTGCCGTCGAGGCACGCGTCGCCGTACTTGTCGGTCTTGGCCGTGACTATCTTCGCGACGCGGAAGGGCTTCGCCGGCAGGTCGGCCATGGCCACGCAGTCCTCCATGAACAGCTGGCGCTCGGGCTCCCCTTTGAGGTAATGGTCCTTGCCGGCGCGATCCAGGCACCTGCCGAGGATCCGCTTGTTGTAGGCGGGCAGGCTGTCGATGCGGGGAACGGGGACGAACAGGTTGCGCCGGATGGCCCCGACGGCATTCTCCACGGAGCCCTTCTCGTGGCCGGAGTTGGGGTTGCAGAAGGAGAAGTCGAACCCGTAGTGGGCGGCGAAGCGCGTGAACGTGTCGGCGGTGCTGACAACCTGGCCGACCCTTCTGCCGACGCCCGTGGCGTTGTCAAACACCAACCGGGTGGGCACGCCCCCGCAGAACTCGAACACGGCCTTCAGGCCCTCGCAGACGCATTCCGACGTCTCGCCCCAGAAGCATTGCGCCAGCGACACGTTGGAGAACGGGAAGGTGACCACCAGGTAGTGCACCTCGCGCATGACGCCCAGCACCCTGAAGTCGCACACGCCGAAGTCGACCTGCCCCTCGCCGGGCGCCCATTCGAGGTTGAGGAACTCGTCTTTGGCGCCTTTGAGCTCGGCTTTGCGCTTCTTGACGTAGGCCTGGACGATTGTGTAGCTGCCGTCGTAGCCGCATTCCGCGACGAGCCGGTCGAATACCCGCTGGGCCGTGTGTCGCTGCTTGGGGCGCCGCTTCCTGTCCTCCGCAAGCCAACGATCTATCGTCGCCTTGAACGGGTCAAGCTTCGAACCGCGCCTCTTCCTGGGCTTGACCTGAGGGGAGAAGTCGTCCATGTCGCGGTATTTGCGCACCGTGGGCTCGGAGATTCCCTCCTCCCTGGCTATCTGGGCGACGCTGTCGCCACGGGCAGCGCGCTGCTTGATTGCTAGAATAGTTGACATGCCGATCATTTCCTTTCCGGCCTCCTTGAGTCGATTACCGAAGCAATGACTAAGTTAGGCCATCCGTTGGAG
>NZ_JBNPLM010000044.1:0-2077 GCF_050313495.1 Collinsella sp. SGI.178
CTTGAATCTTCACTCTAAATGCAACGCATCGCAGCGAACAGCGGCCCACGGCCCTCGGTAGAATGGTGTTTGCCTAGAACATCATACGAAAGAGGGGACCATGGGCCACCACATCCATCTTACACTACACGAGCGCGAGGACATCATGATCATGCGCCGGGACGGGAAGGGCGTCTCCGAGATCGCCCGCGCCATAAGGCGCGACAAGTCGACCGTCTCCCGCGAGCTGAGCCGTAACTCGTGCGCCCGGTCCTACCGCGCCTCGACCGCCCAAAGGCGCTACGACGAGCGCAGGAAGGCGTGCCGCCGACGGGCCATCCTCGACGACGGGCATGTGTTCGACCTGGTCAGGGAAAAGTTCCTGGAGCAGCAGTGGTCCCCCGAGCAGATAGAGGGGCGCCTCGCCTTGGAGATGGGCAGGAGCCCCGTGAGCGACACCACGATCTACCGCGGCATACACGCGGGCAGGTTCGACGGCTGCATCGGCGGCCGCAAGGCCAAAAGGAGGCTCAGGCATAGGGGCAAGCGCCGCCGGGGGCCCGATGAGCGCCGCGGCAGGATCCCGATCACGCACGAGATCTCCGAGCGGCCGCAGGCGGCCGAGCTCCGCAGCGAGCCCGGGCATTGGGAGGGGGACACGGTCGCCGGCAAGGCGGGCGGCGCATGCCTGCTGACGCTCGTGGACCGCAGCGACGGCTTCCTCGTGGGCGGCAAATGCCGGCGCAAGACGGCGGAGTGCGTGCGGGCGAGGATGCCGTCGTCGCTCGCGGGCCAGCCCCTGGCGTCGGTGACGCTGGACCGGGGCAAGGAATTCGCCGCCCATGCCCAGGTCACCGACGAGATCGGGGTGGAGTTCTACTTCGCCCTGCCCCACCATCCATGGCAGCGGGGCACCAACGAAAACACCAACGGGCTCCTGCGGGAGTACTTCCCGAAAGGCGAGTCCTTAGACGATGTCAGCGAAAGGCGGGTGCTGGAGGTGTACGATAAGCTCAACCGCAGGCCGCGCAAACGCCTGGGCTACCGAACACCGTACGAGATTCACTACTCCGAGGTGTTGCATTTGATTTGAAGATTCAAGCTATAATCTTTCTTGCTTAAATAGCAGGCGAAAGCGAAGGAGCTCCTATGGTCACCAAGGATGATGCGTGTTGGATAATCGGCCTTTCCGCAGGTGCGGGCATTGGCGTATATCTTGATGGCGGCTGGGGCGTCGATGCGCTTGTCGGGCGTGAGACCAGGGCTCATAACGACATCGACCTGTTCGTTCAGCGCGGGGATTACCAAAGGTTCGTGGATCTAATTGCTGATGAGGGGTTTTCCGAGGTGGCTGCATCTTTCACCACCGAAGATCACACGGTGTGGCAAGACGAGGCGGGGCGCATCGTCGACCTGCATTGCTTCGATTTCGCCGAGAATGGCGATATTCTGTATCAGGGAGATCGTTTTCCCGGGGAGGTCTTTTCGGGGAGGGGGCGCATCGGCGAGGTGGAGGTGTCGTGCATCGACCCCGAAAGCCAGCTGTTGTTTCACTTGGGCTATCAGCATGACGAGCACGACGTCCACGATGTCATGCTCCTATGCCGTGAGTACGGTTTCGACGTTCCCGAAGAATATCGCTAGCTGTTGCTTTTTGCATCGGGTCACGACTTCAGCGCTTGCCGCAGATGCGCTGCGCCAGACCGCCCTGGACATCACGCCACGCCGTATATGGCCCTCCGCGCACGCGAGTCCCATTTCGCCTGCTTGATCCAGTACTCGTAGAACGGATAGGGGGTCACCTTGTACTGGCGCCAGGTCTTCTCGTACGTGCCGCGGGCCGCCTGCCTCACTATGAGCTCGGCGAGCTCGTCCGCGCTCCTGCGGACCTTGAAGCACCACGTCCACTTGAACCAGGCGAGGTAGTTCTCGAGGCGTCTCGTGGAGACGCCCCGGAACCTGCCGATGAAGTGCCTCATCTGGGAGTGGAGGCTGTTCACCCTGTTGATGGCGTGCTCCTCCCTCTTGCTGGCGATGTGCTCGCCGACGCCGAGGGCGGGCAGGACGCGGCGGTACACGTGCGCACGGTCCGTCGAGA
>NZ_JBNPLM010000045.1:0-2035 GCF_050313495.1 Collinsella sp. SGI.178
TCTCAGGTAATTTAACTAAATGACATTTTTTACAACGATATCATCTGCCGTCTTATTCAGACGTTCACCGTTCTCTTGGCAGTCTCACACACTCAATGGATTACTATCTACCTAAGCGTGATACTGCGCTTGACCTGTTTTAGGCGGGCCGTTTTATTGATTATGAAGGAAGGACGCACATGGCAGATGTTCACGAGCTGCTTGATACTTGGATTGCCAATGTCAAGGATGATGAGCTGCTGACCGAGCTCAACACGATGAAGGAGCAGGGTGACGAGGATGCCATCACCGATGCCTTCTTCCAGGATCTTGCCTTCGGCACCGCCGGCCTGCGTGGCACGATCGGTGCTGGCACCAACCGTATGAATATCTATACGGTCGGCCGTGCAACGCAGGGCTTCGCCGACTATCTCAATGCGACTTTTGAGCATCCGGCAGTTGCCATCGCTCGCGATAGCCGCAATAAGGGTGAACTGTTCGTCAAGACGACTGCTGCTATTCTTGCGGCAAATGGTGTCACCGCCCTTGTGTATCCTAAGATTTCCCCGGTGCCTACGCTATCTTGGGCTGTCCGCGATCTTGAGTGCTCCGGTGGCATTTGCATGACCGCTAGTCATAATCCGGCGCCTTATAACGGCTATAAGGCCTATGGCCCCGACGGCTGCCAGATCACGAGCGAGGCCGCCGATGCAATTTCTAAGGCTATTGCCGAGACCGATACGTTCACTGGCGTGAAGTCCATGGACTTCGATGAGGCTCTTGAGCAGGGTCTGGTCAAATGGATCGATGACTCGTGCCTCGAGCGTTATTACGACGCCGTTCTCGCGCGCGGCGTGACCAACCTTTCTGCCGAGGAGATCGCTGGCGCTCCGCTTAAGCTCGTCTACACTCCGCTCAACGGCACTGGCCTCATTCCCGTCACGACGGTGCTCGAGCGCGCCGGCATCACCGATGTCACGGTTGTTCCCGAGCAGAAGGACCCGAACGGCGATTTCCCGACCTGCCCGTATCCTAACCCCGAGATCCGTCAGGCCATGCAGAAGGGAATCGACCTGTGCGAGCAGGTTCACCCCGATCTGCTGCTTGCAACCGATCCTGACGCCGACCGTGTTGGCGTTGCTGTTAAGAATGGTGATGACTATCTGCTGCTGACCGGCAATGAGATGGGCGTTCTGCTGCTCGACTATATCTGCAAGACCCGTGCTGCCCGCGGCGAGGATCTCACCAAGAAGGTCGCGGTTACTACCATTGTTTCTTCCGCCATGGTCGATGCCCTGGCCGAGGAGTATGGCTTTGAGCTCCGTCGCTGCCTGACGGGCTTCAAGTACATCGGTGACATCATTACCTCGCTTTCCGATGCTGGTGAAGTCGATCGATTTATCTTCGGTTTCGAGGAGAGCTACGGTTATCTGGCCGGCGACCACGTGCGCGACAAGGACGCCGTGAGCACTTCGCTTCTGATTTGCCAGATGGCGCAGTATTACAAGCTCCAGGGCAAGAACCTGGCCGATGCGATGCACGAGCTGTACGAGAAGTATGGCTACTATCACAACAAGACGATTTCGCTGAGCTATCCGGGCGCTGAGGGTGCGGCAAAGATGGCCGGCATTATGGCGGGTCTGCGCGAGAACCCGCCCGCGGAGCTCGCAGGCTCCAAGATTGAGGCCGTTGTGGATTACAACACGTGCGTGAACGGCCTGCCGAAGGCTAATGTCATTGAGTTCGATCTTGAGGGTGGCAACAAGGGTATTGTCCGTCCTTCCGGCACCGAGCCCAAGATCAAGCTGTACATCTTCGCTAAGGGCGCGGATGCCGCCGAGGCTGATGCAGCACTTGACGCGATTGAGGAGTCAGGTCGCAAGCTGTTGGCCTAAGGTTTTGAAAGCCTATTTCTATAGATAGACGAAAAAGGGGATCTCGGAAACGAGGTCCCCTCTCTATTACCGGTAAATACAGCTGAGAATCCCAAACTGTGTAGGAGTTGTGTGCAACCAGATTCCCGCCCCGCGGGCCCCTCCGGTCTGGCAATATATCT
>NZ_JBNPLM010000046.1:0-1719 GCF_050313495.1 Collinsella sp. SGI.178
GGTTTCCGCGGTCTTCAGCGCTTCTCATGAACAGTCACCTCAATAGCAAAAGCCCCGCAGTCGGAGCGGACTGCGGGGCTCATGAAGAGAGGCTAGTTTGTGGGCGCTTTGCCTGGCGCCCACAAGAGAGGCAACAGAGTAGAGGCTACTCGTGGATGCGGGTACCGGAGAGGCCGGCCATGGTCTCGGCGGCCTTGTCCAGGGCGCCGATAATGCAGGTGCGGCCCTTGCGGGAACGGGCGAACTTGATGGCAGCGCGGACCTTGGGCTCCATGGAACCCTTACCGAACTGGCCCTCGTCGGCCAGGCGCTCGGCCTCGTCGGCGGTGATGTCCTCGAGCTCCTCCTGGTCGGGCTTGCCGAAGTTGATGGCGACATGCTCAACGGCGGTCAGCAGGAACAGGACGTCGGCGTCGCAGTCCTCGGCCAGCAGCTCGCCGCCCAGGTCCTTGTCGATGACGGCGGGGACGCCCTTGTAGCAACCCTTGTTCTCGTAGTCGCGGACGACGGGGATGCCGCCGCCACCGCAGGCGATGACGATGAACTCGTTGTCGAGCAGGTTGAGGATGGAGTCGGCCTCGACGATCTTCTTGGGATCGGGGGAGGCGACGACGCGGCGCCAGCCGCGGCCGGAATCCTCGACGAAGACCTTGGAGGGATCCTCGGCCATGAACTCCTTGGCCTGCTCCTCGGTGTAGAAGGGGCCGATCGGCTTGGTCGGGTTCTTGAACGCGGGATCGTCCGGGTCGCACTCGATCTGGGTGACGACGGTGGCGGCGTGCCAACGCTTATAGCGCTTGTGCATCTCGCGGCCGATGCCCTGCTGCAGGTGATAACCAATATAGCCCTGGGACATGGCGCCGCACTCGGGCAGCGGCATCTCGGGGGTGCCGATGGCGTCGTGGGCGGCGGCGAAGGCATTCTGGATCATGCCGACCTGCGGGCCGTTGCCGTGGGTGATGATGATCTCGTTACCCTGCTCGATGAGGCCGAGGAGAGCGTGGGCGGTGTTGCTCACGGCCTCGATCTGCTCGACGGGGTTGTTGCCGAGGGCGTTGCCGCCAAGGGCGACGACAATACGATCGGGCTTGCCAAGAGGCTTAGACATTGCTGGAATCCTTTCTGTAAAAGGCCTACATCCCATTAATAACCCACGTCCGTGCAATACGCGAGTTTATTAAGGTTTATATTCTCTTTATCGCTCATTTTATTCATTTTGAAAACAGTTGAACGGTGAACGGTCGTTTTTACCCGTTCAGCGTAAAGATGCCCAGCTCAAGCATATCTAAGCTATTTACGTGCGACTTTATTTTGATATAGCATGGATTAGACCAGATTATGCAAACTATATCTTTGCTAAACACAAAACAGACAGCGCAATATCTTACTCGCACTATACGCGATTCTATACATTTTTAAGACGAGTATGCACCCCAACAAAAACATGGGGCTTTTCATCCAGCATAAGGAATATAAATGAGCTCCAAAAAGCAACCAGCCCCAAAGCACGGGGATAGAAGGCAGCAACAGCCAAAACCTCCATCCATCCCCAAAGTGGCGCGAGCTTTCGCGGCAAAGCCGCGAAACAGCGAAGGGGACAAAAGGCCCCCTCAGCCACGTCCTTCATTCAGCCCCACAATCCGAGGATGTAGTCGTAGCAGGATCTGAGGGCTAACCTTCGCGGACATTCCGCAGGGCGAAAGAACCCCCGCCGCACGT
>NZ_JBNPLM010000047.1:0-1430 GCF_050313495.1 Collinsella sp. SGI.178
CTTTTTTCACCTGCTGAAGGTTATCAATCTTCTTATTGAGTATCTCGGCATTCTTTCTTCTGCCAATGCCCTGGCGGGCAGATCCACCCCCCTTTCGGCTGGTTCGGGGGCACAGGCATGCCCTGACGGGCAGATCCACCGCCCTTTCGGCTGGTTCGGGGTCGCAGGCATGCCCTGGCGGGCAGATCAGCGCCTTTTCGGCAGGTTCGGGGGCGCAGGCATGCCCTGACAGACGGCTGCATTGCCCATATGCGTTTTGCGCGCGAGGACCCTGTTGCTCCTGTCAAAAGCGTGGCGAAATGAAGTGGCCCAAAAGAGGGCAGCAGAATACCGAAATCCCAGCTTGAAATAGCTCAGCTATTTGTCACTGTGCGGTTCTGCCTGCTGTGATTAGCCATGCACTGCTGGGGAAGACTCATCTGCTAGAATTGCTTGGACGAAAGGAGACGCAATGGTACTCGACAGATACGCGCGATTTGCTGACAGCGCCGACGTGCTCTCTTGCCCCCTTTGCCACAGCGCCCTGAAGCTGCAGGAAGGGAGCCTCGTATGTCCGAAGAGGCACTGCTTCGATATCGCAAAGCAGGGGTACGTAAACCTTCTAGGGCCCTCCAGGCAGTCAGCCCACTACAGCAAAGAATCCTTTGAGAGCCGCATGGCAATCCTGGAGGCAGGGTATTACGACCACGTGAAAGAAGCCGTCCTCACCGCGGTAGGAAGGGCCCTTTCCCCAAGCGAGGGTCCTGCAGCTGTGAACGCGACGCCATTCCGCGTGCTCGACGCGGGATGCGGAGAAGGCTTCTATGCACGTGCAATCCGAGAAAACCTCTGTGTCGACGTGGTGGCGTTTGACCTCTCAAAAGACGCCATGCTGATGGCGGCCCGCCACGATTCCAGAAAGGCGGTCAAATGGCTGGTTGGCGACCTGACGAACATCCCCGTGCTGAAAGGCTCCATCAACTGCGTGGTGGACGTATTCGCTCCCTCGAACTACGACGAATTCAAGCGCGTTCTCACCCCAACCAGAAACGCCTCCGCGCCAGGAGTGCTGGTCAAAGTGGTTCCAGGCAGCAATCATCTTACGGAGCTGCGCCACCTTGCTGAAGGATCTTTGCGCAGCAAGGAATACTCAAACCAGCTGGTGACCGATTGCTTTGAGAAGCACTTCAAGATGACCGACCGCATCAAGGTGACGCGCACCTTCGAGATGTCCGAAAGGGACGTCCGCGTGTTCGCCGAGATGACGCCGCTGCTGTTCGGCATCGACGCGGAGTCCCTAAATCTATCGCGTGTGAAAAGCATCACCATCGAGGCTGAATTGCTGGTGGGCACCCCTCGCTCCCAAGGCCCTTCATGAGCTCAGCCAGCTCATCATCCTCTTAATTGCAGGGCTGAAGGACAGCCCTTGTCAACCGCCCCAGAAGAAATCT
>NZ_JBNPLM010000048.1:0-1300 GCF_050313495.1 Collinsella sp. SGI.178
AGTGGACGACCTCCTGCGGAAGGGCGTCACCAACTCGCAGGTGATATTCGAGCGGCTGCTCGGCCAGGGCTACGCCGGCGGCCTCACCACGGTGAAGACCTATATCGCCGCGCACCGGGACCTCGTGCCCGCGAAGAGGCGGCAGGTGGCCCCGCAGGGCTGCCGCGGGCAGCGCTTCAGGACGGCGCCCGGAGAGGCCTACCAGATGGACTGGGGCTTCGTCGCGGTCGAGCGCCCCGGCGGCGAGCGGGCGCGGATCGCCTGCTTCGCCATGGTCTGCCACCATTGCGGGAGCGCCCACGTCGAGTTCTTCCCGAACGCGCGCCAGGAGAACCTCCTCATCGGGATGCTGCACGCGTTCTCGGCGCTGGGCGTGCCCGCGACCGTGCTCACCGACAACATGAAGAGCGTGGTCGTCCGCCGCGATGCCGACGGCCGGCCCGTCTGGCAGGCCGACTACGCCGAGTTCATGGGCGTCGTCGGCTTCCGCACCAGGTTGTGCAGGCCGCGCCACCCCTATACGAAGGGCAAGGTGGAGAGACTCGTCCGCTTCGTGAAGGGGAACTTCCTCGCGGGAAGGTCCTTCACCGACCTTGACGCCCTCAACCGGGAGGCCGCCCTCTGGTGCGCCGAGCAGGGAGGCCGCTGGCGGCGCGCGGCGGCATGCGTCCCGATGCGCGAACACGAGGCGGCGTGCTCAGCAAACACCAGGCCGCTCGAGGTCACGGCCGAGGTCGAGCGGTACCTGTGCCCGCGCCGGAAGATCTCCTTCGACGGCTTCGTGAGCTTCGAGGGGCACCGCTACGGCGTGCCCTACTGGTACGTCCGTCGCGAGTGCAGGGTGAACCGGGAGGGGCGCGTGGTGCACATATACAGCGACGACCTCTCCCGCGAGCTCGTCGCCCACGCTGTCGGCACCGGCGCCGACAGCTGGTGCGAGGGGCAGTGGGAGACATCGCCGGCGCAGCCCGAGGAGCTACCGACCCAGCCGGTGGGGACCGTGGTCGAGCAAATCGCCCCGCCTAGGACGAAACCCGGTTTCGAGAGGTTCGACTTCGGGAGGGCCGAATGATGGCGGGCGCGGGGGCGAGCCCCTACGAGCTCGCGAGCGACGCCGCGTCGAGGCTCGGGATCGCCGTCGGGGCGGAGGAGCTCGCGACCCTCGCCTCGGACCTCGACCTCGGCGACGGGGAGATGGCCGCCGTGGCCGCCACCTTCTCCTACCTTGCGGAGAAGAGGAGGCTCGCCTCCATCGAGACGCTGCTGAGACTGAGCAGGCTGCCCAGGCGCGAGCCCAAGA
>NZ_JBNPLM010000049.1:0-1213 GCF_050313495.1 Collinsella sp. SGI.178
AGGGTCGCGAGCTCCTCGATCTCGGCGCGCGGGACCGACGGCTGGAAGTCCCAGTCGAAGTCCGCCAGCCCCTTGACGTAGGGGAACCCCGACGACCGTATGCGCTGGTTGGTGATCCTGGCCTCCCGGGCGGCGACCTCGACGCGCGTCATCTCCTCGAGGGCGGAGGCGAAGCTCCGCTCGCCCGCGGCGACCATCCTCACGTAGTCGGGCAGGGACGCCGCCATCTCGTGCAGCCCGAGCGCGGAGAGGTTCGCCTGCGCCCTGATCGAGGGGCTGCCCTCCGCGACGGCGCCCATCACGCCCCTCCGAGCGAGTCGAGCAGCGCGAGGTTGGCGCGTGCGGCCTCGGCGATGTCCGCGTCGGCCAGGCCCCGCTTCCCCTCGAGGGCCTGCTCGTAGTGGTCGGGGTCGTAGTTGATGGGCCTCGACGGCCCGGACGCGGCGTCGTGGACGGCGACCTCCTCGCCGGCCATCCTCACCACGACCTGGCCGCCGGGCATCGCCACGACGCTCACGCGCCGGCCGATGCAGCGCCTGGGCACGGACCACTCCCTGCCGGCGGCCCTGACGAGCATGGTCGGCGGGACGGTCTGGACGCTCACGTCGCCCACCATCGACTCGAGGAGCCGGAGGTTCCCGATGGGCCGCAGGCTCTCCTTCTCCCGCATGAACAGCGCGTCGGGCGGCAGGCCGGTGGTGCGGTTCGGCTCCGAGTTGGCCTGGGCCTCGACCCGGGCCACCGCCTCGACTAGGCCGCTCCACCCGGTGAACTCGCCGCCGTAGGCGAGCAGGCGGTTCAGGAAGCGGTTGGCCGACTCGTCCTTGCCCTTGGTCTGCGGCGAGCGAGGCGCGCAGAGCCTGAGCTCGAAGCCGGCCTCCCGCGCGAACCGCCACGCCCTCTCCTGCCTGGTCCTCCTGCGGCCCGAGATGGTCACCAGGCACGACATGTTGTCCGTGATGCACTCCTCCGGGACGCCGCCGAGGCGGGTGAAGGTGGCGAGCAGGCAGGACAGCAGGTCGTCGAGCGTGCGGCTCCTGACCGGTATGAAGCGGTGCTTCCGGGAGTAGCCGAGCGTCGCGGTGAACACGCTGAACTCGAAGACCTCGCCCTCCGAGTCGACGAGCCTCATGTCCTCCTTCCAGTCGAACTGCAGCTGCCTGCCCGGGGGCGTCTCGAACCGCGGGTGCGGCTCGCGGCCGCCCGCGCCCCC
>NZ_JBNPLM010000050.1:0-1157 GCF_050313495.1 Collinsella sp. SGI.178
ACGATATGAGCAGGACATAAAAACATTGAGAGCCCCTGCTGCATGAAAGACCGCGGATTAGGCCGACAATGGTGAGTGTCTAATTCAGCCGCGGCGGCCACGCCGCATTCATGGAAGGGGCTCCCATGCTCGATACTACCACCTTCGTCGGCCTCGACGTCCACGCCCGCTCGATAAAGGCAGTCTCCCTCGACGTCATGACCGGGGAGGTGCGCTGCGCGACCTTCGGCTACGACGCCGGGGCAGTCGCGGAGTGGGTGCGGTCCGTGGACCCAAAGGCCAGGTGCGTGTACGAATCCGGGGTCACGGGGTTCGACCTGCAGAAGAGGCTCTCCGGCCTCGGGGTCGACTGCGTGGTCGGCGCCGTCTCGAAGATGATCAAGCCCAGCGCGGACAGGCGCAGGAAGAACGACCGCAACGACGCCGAGTTCCTCGCCCGCATGCTGTCGGTCGGCAACGTCGTCGAGGTGTGGGTCCCCGACGACGAGTGCGAGGCCGCCCGCGACCTGACCAGGGCGCTCGAGGACGCGAGGGACGACCTCTCGCGCGCGAAGCAGCGGCTCTCCAAGTTCCTGCTCAGGCACGGGCTCGCCTTCGACGAGAGGACGCCCACCGGCCGCAGGAAGGGCAACTGGACCCGGGCGCACTGGTCCTGGATCGAGTCGATTAGGTTCGCGGAGGGGGCCGACAACGACGTGCTCGCCTACTACGTCGACGCGGTCAGGCGGGCGGCGGAGGAGAAGGCGAGGCTCGAGGGGCTCGTCGAGGCCGAGGCCCGCAAGCCCAGGTGGAGGAGGAGGGTCGACTCCCTGCGCTGCCTCAAGGGCGTCGACACCGCGACGGCCGCCGACCTCGTGTTCGAGGCCGGCGAGTTCTCGAGGTTCAGGAACGCCCGGTCGTTCGCCGCATGGGTCGGCCTGACGCCCTCCGAGCACTCCAGCGGGGAGAGCGACCGCAGGGGCGCGATCACCAAGGCGGGCAACAAACACCTGAGGAAGGCGCTGGTCGAGGCCGCGTGGCACTACCTGACGTGCTCGGGGCGGCCGAAGGACCTCGCCAAGGGCCAGGCCCCGGACCGGGTCGCCCGCAGGCATGCCGCCAAGGGCGTGCGGAGGCTGGTCGAGAGGCGGGAGGCGCTGCTCGCGCGCGGGGTCCAC
>NZ_JBNPLM010000051.1:0-1130 GCF_050313495.1 Collinsella sp. SGI.178
AACTCTATGTTGGTGGTGACTATGAGGCTCTGGGTGCCCTCGGGGGCCGACATGACCTGGAACAGCAGCCTCGCCCCCTCGACGTCGAGCGGCACGTAGCCGAGCTCGTCGAGTACCAGCAGGTCCGCCGACAGCAGGTCGTCGAGCTCCCTGCGCAGCCTGCCGCGGTCGCGCGCGTCGGCCAGGTGCATCACGAGCTGCGCGACGGTGAAGAACCTCACGGACTTGCCGGCCCTGACGGCGGCGGCGCCGACCGCGATGGCGAGGTGGGTCTTGCCCCTGCCCGTCTTCCCGTGGAAGACGAAGTCCTGGCACGCGTCGATGAAGGCGAGCGACCTGAGGTCGGCCTCCCCGTAGCCGTCGGGGAACGAGACCTGGGAGAAGTCGTAGCCGTCGAGCGACTTGGCCGCGGGGAACCTCGCCCTGCGCATCCTCCTCTCCAGCTGGTTGGCGGCCCTGACCTCCATCTGCCTGGCCAGCAGGCCCTCGACCGCCCTCATCTCGGGGAGCGTTGCCTCCTCGCAGAACTCGTCGACGACGCTGTTCGAGAACAGCATCGAGCGCGCCTTGCCCCTCAGCGAGGACTCGAGCAGGCGCCTGTCGGGGCATGCGGCCCTGGCCATCTACGCCACCCCCATGAAGCCGTCGTAGACGCCGAGGTCCACGGGCTCGTCGTAGGTGACGGTCCCCGTGGCGGCGCGCGCCGCGCTGACGGCGACCGACGCCTCGTCGATGCGGCCGGTCGCCTCGTAGGCGAGGCGCACCGCCTGCAGCGTGGCCTCCCATCCGGAGGTGGCCGCCTGGTCGCGCATCACCCTCAGCTCGGCCTTCAGGCCCGCCCTGTCCAGTGAGTCCATATGCTCCCTGAGCTCGTCGGGGAGCGCCTCCCTCACCCTGCTGTTCTCCCAGCCGCCGGCGTTCCACGCCAGCAGGGCGAGCTGCGAGGCGGGGTCGGACGTGTCGGTCGGGGCGCTGCCGTAGGCCCTGGGGTGCTCGCAGACGAGCTCGCCGCTGTCGGGGTCGTAGACGCTCACGGTGTTTTTGATAGCTTTTATTTTTAGGAAATCACGAGATAAAAGTTTCGGGTTTCACGACGATTGTTTCGCCTCATAAGCAAAGGCGCCGACCAT
>NZ_JBNPLM010000052.1:0-1089 GCF_050313495.1 Collinsella sp. SGI.178
GCCGGCCTCCTCCAACCGTCTGCACCAACCGGCCTGCTGGTACTGCCAGCCCATGTCCGAGTGCAGGATCGGCCTGGAGCCCTTGGGCTTCTTGGACACGAGCTGGTCGAGCAGCTCGTGCTGCTGAGCCATGTTGGGGTGCAGCGACGTGGACCAGGCGACGATCTCCTTGCTGCCGAAGTCGTAGACCGGCGCGAAGTAGGCCTTGCCCCAGGGCTGTTTGAACTCGGTGACGTCGGTGCCCATCTTTTCCCACGGCCCGTCGGCGGCGAAGTCGCGCCCGATGACGTTCTCGAAGGTCTTTCCGACCTTGCCCCTGTACGAGTTGTACCTGTGGTAGTCGGTCTCGCGGCGGATCCCGCAGCTGATGCCCATCTCGCGCATCATCTTCAGCACGGTCTTGTAGGCTATGCGCACGCCCTGCTCGGCGCGCAGGCACATGGCGATCTGCCTGTGGCCGCACCCGTTGGCCGTGCGCGAGAATATCTCGGCGGCGGCCTCCCAGAGCTCGGGCCTGGTGGGAGCCTTCGGGTGCGACAGCGCGTAGTAGTAGCTCGACCTCGCCAGGCCGGCGCACTCCAGCAGGCACCCCAGCCCGTACCCCTCTTCGCGCAGGGCGCTCACGGCCTCGACCTTCGCCCTGGTCAGAGTCCGTCCCTCTCGACCAGGGCACGCAATTTTTTTAGGTAGGCCACCTCGGTCTCGAGCCTTCGGCAGCGCTCCTCGAGCTCCTGCTCGCGCGTGCGCGGCCTCGCCTTGGAACCGCTCGGCCGGCCCTTGGGCCTGGGCCTGAGCGCCTCGGCGCCGCCCTCGCGGTAGAGCGCGCACCATCTCTTGAGCGGCGCCAGGGACATGACCCCGAACGCCTCCATGGCGTCCCGCTTGCTCATGCCGCCGTCGACGACGGCGGAGGCGGCGGCGACCTTCTGCTCGTATGTGTACCTGGTCTGCTTGCCGTCCATGGATAGCAGCACCTCGCTTCCGAACGACCGGTATACGTAGAGCCATTGTCTCACGGTGTCGCGCGGGACCGACAGCGCCTTCGCCGCCGACTCGGAGCCGTGGCCTCGCTCGAAGAGCCCGATCGCC
>NZ_JBNPLM010000053.1:0-1060 GCF_050313495.1 Collinsella sp. SGI.178
GCTTCCAGTGGGTCGGCGGGAAGTCGAGGTAGGCCAGCGCGTCGGGCTCGGCCTCCTCCAGCACCGCCGCCGCCCTGGGGCAGCACCCCGCCAGCATGTCGCACGCCGCGTGGTACATGGCCGTCACGGTGGCGGCGTCGCGCCCGCGGAACACCTGCGACACGATCCTGCCCACGCGGCGCCTGAGCTGCCAGGAGCCGGCCTCGCGCATGCAGTCGCGCATGAGGTGGACCGCGCAGCGCTGCCACGCGGCGCCCTGGAAGACCTCGCCGAGCGCCCGGACGAGCCCCGGGTGGGCGTCCGAGACGACGAGCCGCACGCCCGCCGCCCCGCGCGCGCGGATAGCCCGCAGGAAGGCGAGCCACGAGTCGTAAGACTCGGTGTCAACCACGTCGACACCGAGGACGCGCCTCCAGCCGCCCGCATCGCAGCCGATGGCGGTGACCACGGCGGTGGAGGCGACGCGCCCCTCGCGGCGGCACTTGACGTAGGTCGCGTCGAGCCAGACGTAGGGCACCGGCGAGCCGTCGAGCGGCCTTCCGCACAGATCCTCGATGTCTGCGTCCAGGCTCGAGGCGATTGCGCTCACCTGGTCCTTCGAGAGCCTGGAGACGCCCATCTTCTCGGCCACCCTCTGCACCTTGCGGGTGCTCGTGCCCGTGGCGTACATCTCGGCGACGGCGGCGACGAGGGCGCGGTCGACGCGCTGGTAGCGCTCGAGCACGTCCTCCGGGAAGAAGCTGCCGGAGCGCAGCTTGGGGATGCGCAGCGTCAGCGTGCCGACGCAGGTGGCGAGCGACCTCTCGCGGTAGCCGTTTCGGCTGTTCGCCCCGCCACCGCAGAGCTGGTCGGCCTCGGCGTCCATCACGGCGTTCACGACCTGCTCGGCGAGTCTGCGAAGCAGCTCCTGCATATCGATGGCGCCGTCGTCGAAACGGGGCACAGCGAGCATGTCCGGCGTCGGGTCTGATAAGATTTCCATAGCGGTCTTCGTCCTTTCCTAGAACCTGTTGTTGTGGTGATTTCAGATTCTAGGACGAAGGCCGTTCTTCGTTAAACG
>NZ_JBNPLM010000054.1:0-968 GCF_050313495.1 Collinsella sp. SGI.178
AGGGCGGTGCAGGACGTTTTAAAAGCCGAGAGCCTCGACGGGATGTCGAACAGGGAGAAGACCCTGGTGATAGACCGCCTGAGGCCGTGCGGGAAGTGGTCCTTGAGAGAACTCACGAGTTCCTTGGGGATATCAAAGAGCTCCTATGAGTACCAGCGCCGCGCGATCGCGAGGCCCGACCGGCGCGCGCCCCTGCGCGCGCTCGTGCGCAGGATCTTCACCGAGGACGGCGAGGGGGCGCGGGGGTACCGCTTCGTGACGGCGCGCCTGCGCGAGCTCGACGAGCCCGTGCGCGCCTCGGAGAAGGTCGTCCTCCGCATCATGCGCGAGGAGGGCCTGGTCCCCAGGTGGATGAGGAGGAAGAGGAGGCCCTACAGCTCCTATGCGGGCGAGCCGACGCCGGCCCCGCCGAACCTCGTGCGCCGCGACTTCCGCTCGGCCCTGCCGAACTTCCTGTGGCTCACCGACATCACCGAGTTCAGGCTGCCCTCCGGCAGGAAGGTCTACCTGTCGGCCATCAGGGACTGCTTCGACTCCTCGGTCGTGGCGTGGAGGGCCGGCGAGAGACCGGACGCCGCGCTCGCCAACTCGACGCTCGAGGACGCCTGCGCGCTGCTCGCGCCCGGCGAGCGCCCCGTCATCCACTCCGACCGCGGCGGCCACTACCGCTGGCCCGGCTGGATCTCGATCTGCGAGGGGCACGGCCTCGCCAGGAGCATGTCCGCCAAGGGCTGCAGCCCGGACAACGCGGCGATGGAGGGCTTCTTCGGCCTGCTCAAGAGGGAGTTCTGGCACGGCAGGGACTGGTCGGGCTGGACCCCTGCCCGCTTCATCGAGGAACTCGGGGGCTGGATCGGCCGATACAATACGGAGAGGCGCAGCGATGCGCTCGGCGGCCGCACGCCGGCCGAGTTCCGCGCCGCGCTGGGAAGGGCCGCGTAACGGTCCAAGAAATCGTCCGCAGTCCC
>NZ_JBNPLM010000055.1:0-794 GCF_050313495.1 Collinsella sp. SGI.178
TGGATTGGCTACACTGATGTGGACAGTTCCGGGAGGGGCGCAGGAGACGGGAGGGCCGTATATGAGGGACCCCAGGCACCCGAGGCATTTCACCGACGAGTTCAAGAGGCAGATAGTCGACCTCTACAACGCCGGCAAGCCCAAGCGCGAGATCATGGACGAGTACGACCTCGGCAAGAGCACCGTGGAGAGGTGGATCAAGTCGATAAACGCGACCGGCTCGCCGCGCGCCGCGGACAACCGCACGCCCGAGCAGAACCGGATCCTGGAGCTCGAGCGCGAGAACCGCAGGCTCCGGATGGAGGTCGACGTCTTAAAACAAGCGGCGCTGATATACGCTCGAAAGTGAGGGCCATAGCGGCCAACGAGGGCCGCTACCCCATATCAGCGCAGTGCAGGCTCCTCGGCGTCGCGAGGTCGACGTACTACTCCATGCGCTCGCGGGCCGACCGGCCCGCCGCGCCGGACCCCGCCGCGCCGGCCGTGGTCGCGGCCCACGCCGCCAGCAAGGGCCGGTACGGCTCGCGCAAGATAAAGGCGTCGCTCGAGAGGTCGGGCGTCACCGTCAGCCGGCGCCGGGTCTGCCGCATCATGAGGGAGAACGGCCTGGTCAGCGCATACGGCAGGAAGAGGTTCAAGGTGCACCCCGGGGCGGTCAACGAGGCCGACGTGCCCAACGTCGTCGCGCGCGGCTTCGGCGGCAGGGCGCCGCGCACCCATATATGCAGCGACCTGACCTACGTGCGCGTCGGGGCCTCGTGGAACTACGTCTGCCTGCTCGTCGACCTCTACAA
>NZ_JBNPLM010000056.1:0-727 GCF_050313495.1 Collinsella sp. SGI.178
GCATATAGCCAGCCTGAATGAAGCGAGACCGGATTGACTGAATCCACATAGAACCAATTACCGTCACGCAAATTCCAGCTCTGACTCCACATAACGGATCCTTGAGCACTTCCTTCATCGATAGAATCGGAAGGTGCAGGAGTCGAGGAAACGGATTGCAGCTCGTGAATAGTAGGGAAAGAGGAACTTATGGGGTCCGCATTCGCGACTCCGGCTACGCCGGAACCAGAGAGCAATAATATAAAAAGAATGAATAGCATTAATTTAGTTTGCTTTTCCATACCATATTCAGCCCCCAGTAATAACCAAAATATACATATTCCTAGTTTACAAATGAATCACTAAGAGCGATATGCAATTGGAAAAAAGCAATTAAAGAAGCGCTGTTAGCCTAGCCATACACCATTGCTAGCAAAAGAGTATTGTGCCCCGTCGATTTGCTGAATACCAGTAGCCATGGCGTGCGTCGAGGGGTCGAGCCAGTACCACGTGCCGTTTAGGTTGAGCCAGCCGGAGGCGAGGGCGCCGGAGCCCGTCGCGTAGTACCAGGTCCCGCCGTCGAGGACCCAGCCGGTCGCCATGGCGCCGGAGGGGTGGAAATAGTACATGGAGCCGTTGCACTCGTGCAGGCCAGTGGCCATGGAATGGGTCTCGGGGTCGAGCCAGTACCACGTGCCGTTTAGGCTGAGCCAGCCGGAGGCGAGGGCGCCGGAGCCCGTCGCGTAGT
>NZ_JBNPLM010000057.1:0-540 GCF_050313495.1 Collinsella sp. SGI.178
TTAAAGGCTTTAGCCTGTGCGGGGCGCGCAGCGCGCCGCATCAGAAACCACCCGCTATGCGGGTGGGGCCAAACGGCTTTACAAAGCCGCCCCCTCGCCGGACACTTGCGATTGTTCAGGCCGCAAGGAATCCGAGTCGAGAGGGCGGTGGTGGCGTATGGCCCAGAAGGCCTACAGCCTGTCGCACACGAAGTGGATGTGCAAGTACCACGTCGTGTTCACGCCGAAGTATAGGCGCAAAGTCATCTACAACCAAATAAGGTCTGACCTTGGGGAGATCTTCAGGAAGCTCTGCCAGTACAAGGGGATAGAGATCATCGAGGGGCACCTGATGCCCGACCACGTCCACATGCTGCTGGCGATACCGCCGAAGTACAGCGTGTCGAGCGTGATGGGCTACCTGAAGGGGAAGAGCTCGCTGATGATATTCGACAGGCACGCGAACATGAAGTACAAGTTCGGCAACAGGAGGTTCTGGGCCGAGGGCTACTACGTGTCCACCGTCGGCCTGAACGAGGCCACGATCGCGAAGTACATCCG
>NZ_JBNPLM010000058.1:0-525 GCF_050313495.1 Collinsella sp. SGI.178
GAGGCTTCGGTAGTTTGTGTGACAAGGGGCTAGCCTAGGCAGCAACGCTCTTCGCTCCCTTCACGCCCTTCTTCCTCGCCTTCACCGGGCGACCCGGGAGCTGGGGCTGGCAGTCGCCGCACCTGAGCATGAGCAGGGCCACGAGGTTGTCGGTGTTGCGGAAGCCGTAGCCCATCCTCACCGTCACCTTGATCTTGTTGTTGATGGCCTCTACGCGCCCGTTGCTGATGCCGAGCTCGACTGCGGCGATGATGTCGTCGCGCCGGCGGCGCACCTTCTTCTCCACGGCGACGACCTTGGCGATCTTGCAGTAGGCGGCCCTGTGCATCCAGTCGTCGAGCAGCTCGGCGGCCTCGGAGCCGTCGGCTGCCCGGAAGACGGCCCGCAGGTCCTCCTTGAGCTCCCAGGCCCTGACCAGCCGCGAGCCGGCCCTCTTCTTGAGCGCCTCGAGCCTCGCCCTCTGGCCGTCGGTGAGGTCCTCGGGGTTCTTCACGAGCGCGTAGCGGCTGCCCTTGATGGAGGCCG
>NZ_JBNPLM010000059.1:0-506 GCF_050313495.1 Collinsella sp. SGI.178
ACCAGGTCCCGCCGTCGAGGACCCAGCCGGTCGCCATGGCGCCGGAGGGGCGGAAATAGTACATGGAGCCGTTGCACTCGTGCAGGCCAGTGGCCATGGCGCCGCCCGCGTCGGGTTCGAGCCAGTACCAGGTGCCGCCGGTGCGAAGCCAGCCGGTCGAGGCGATGCCGCTCGCAAACCAGTACCAGGAGCCGTCGACGAGGCCCCAGCCGTTAAGGGGGCCATAGCTGCCGAAGTAGCGGCGGTCGCCCCGCGCGTCCGTCTGGTAGCCCGTCAGCATGGCCCCCGTCCGGGCGTCGAAGCAGTAGGGCACGCCGCCGACGGATACGGGGCCGCGCGCCAGCGCGCCGGAGCCCGTCGCGTAGTACCAGGACCCGCCGTCGAGGACCCATCCGGTCGCCATGGCGCCGGAGGGGCGGAAATAGTACATGGAGCCGTTGCACTCGTGCAGGCCAGTGGCCATGGCGCCGCCCGCGTCGGGCTCGAGCCAGTACCAGGAGCCGCCG
>NZ_JBNPLM010000060.1:0-433 GCF_050313495.1 Collinsella sp. SGI.178
TGTTAGCGTCAATCTATTTTTCACCAGTTTCGCTAAACAGGCGCGCCGTTTGCGCAAAGGCGGTTTCACCGGTTGCGCTAACGTATTTTCACCGATTCCGGTCACGGCTTGACGGGGCCGTCCCTCGGCAGGTCCTTCAGCCTGTAGGACCTGCCGGTTATCTTGACCAGGTGGCAGTGGTGGCACACCCTGTCCGCGATCGCGCTCGCCGCCACGTCGTCCCCGAACACCCTGCCCCAGCCGCTGATCCCCACGTTGGTGGTGATGATCGTCGAGCGCTGCTCGTAGCGCGTCGATATCAGCTGGAACAGCAGGTCCGCGCCCGCGCTGCCGACGTCGAGGTAGCCGAGCTCGTCGATGATCAGCAGCCTCGAGTGGGCGTAGTACCTGAGCCTCTTCTTGAGGATGCCGCGCGACGAGGCGTCCTCCAGGT
>NZ_JBNPLM010000061.1:0-417 GCF_050313495.1 Collinsella sp. SGI.178
TTGGGGACGTTCCTTTTAATATGAGCAGGACATTGTCAAGAGGCAAAATCGGGCCTGGCCCCAACGATATGGGGTCAGGCCCTCTCCCTATATCAACCCGTCCGCGGCGACCTCGGCGTGTCTTCCCGACGCTCGTCTTTGCAGTTTAATATCCGCCCGTGGCGATCTCTCGCTGGGCAATCCGTTGCTACGGCTGAGGCTTCTTCGTCGAACCGACAGTCTGTGCACGCGTGTGGCGCCCTGGGCGCTCGCAGAAAAGGGACCTGAGGTTCGCCTCAACGGCTTCGGATCAAACCGCTTCCGGGGTGATCGGCTTATGTGCGGGGGACCGGCCCCCTACGCCTCCTCGGCCATGAGGCCGACCGCCCACACCCAGCAGGCGAGCTCGCGCGCCGTGGCCACGTTCGCCTTGTTGTT
>NZ_JBNPLM010000062.1:0-383 GCF_050313495.1 Collinsella sp. SGI.178
ACTTTCACCAACTGCGCTAACGGAACTATGCTCCGATCGGGTATCCGACCCGGGAGGAGCGGGATATGGAGCGAAACGTAATGGGAGAGCTGAACGTCTACAGGGGGTCCGGCGCGAAGCCGAACTTCAGCGAGATCGCGAGGAGGCACGGCATGGACCGGCACACGGTCGCCAAGTACTGGCGGGAGGGCGAGTCCGCCGCCGACGGGAGGTCCGCGAGGGGCAGCGCCTTCGACCCGCTCGAGGAGGTGATCCGCGCGAAGGCCCAGCTGCCCGGGATGACCAAGATGGCCGTGTACGCGTTCCTGCGCGAGGGCCGCGGGGAGGGGCTGCCCGGGTACGGCGCCTTCACCGCGTGGTGCCGGGCCCGCGACGTGCCCTTC
>NZ_JBNPLM010000063.1:0-343 GCF_050313495.1 Collinsella sp. SGI.178
GGTAGTGTCGAGAAAGTTGGTGTAGTGCCCGATCCGAAGCGAGTCGGCCCGGCGTCCCAGAATCTGGAATACGGTTGATATCCTATGCCGCCTCGACCCTGTCCGCAAGCTCGAGGCCGGACTCGAGCATCTTCCTTGCCTCCGCCTCGAGCCGCGCCCAATCGACGGGACCGTCGGTCCCCCGGGTGCGGCCGTCGTCGTAGAGCTCGTTCATCCTCGCCTCCGAGAAGTACCTGGACTCCTGCCATATCTCGTCCTGCTCGCACATGACCGCGCCCGCGAGCCGCACCAGCGAGCCCGTGGAGGGGAACACCTGCACGACGCGCGACCTGCGCTTTATCTC
>NZ_JBNPLM010000064.1:0-335 GCF_050313495.1 Collinsella sp. SGI.178
CCTGGGGGCCCCGCGGTTCGCCATGTCGTAGAAGTCGCAGGCCCTGCCGCATACGGGGCAGCGGCGCTGCTCGCGCTTGTAGGGCCGGACGCTCACGACGATGCGCTCGGCCTCGATGCGCGCGCCCAGGACGACCGTGCGGGCCAGACCGAGGGCGAGAAGTAGTAGACTCTTCATGCGTCACACCTCTTCGGTTGTCTGAATTTGGCTTAGCAATCATAGGCGGATGACGCGGAAACGGCCCCTCCCGGGGCCGTTTCAGTTCCAGATCGTTGTTTTCGCCCGCTGAGCTGGGCCTATGCCGGAATCTCTCCCACAGAAACCACCGAAGAGCC
>NZ_JBNPLM010000065.1:0-318 GCF_050313495.1 Collinsella sp. SGI.178
GAGGACGGCGTTCTCCAGGACGAGGCGCTCTATCAGGGCGTCCTTGTCGTCCGGGTCGATGTCGGGGTACACCGGACCGTCCCCGACGACCTTCGGCAGATCCATCTTCGCGACCGCCCTCCCGACGGTTCCGCCCGAGGCCACGGCCCTCGTCCAGCGCGCGACGGCGCTCTTGCTCGGCCCGCCGAGCTCCCGGGCTATCTCCCTGCACGAGAGCCCGGAGCGGCGTAGCTCCCCGGCCCTCTCTACTACGGCTCTACTGTATGTCATGCGGACTCCAAACCGGACCTGATGGTCCAACTTTTTGTCCGCAGTCCC
>NZ_JBNPLM010000066.1:0-316 GCF_050313495.1 Collinsella sp. SGI.178
ACCGGCAAGGACGTGCTCAACCTGTTCCTCGACGAGCTCACGCGCGAGCAGAGGCGCGCCATAGAGGTGGTGACCGCCGACGGCGCGAGGTGGATAAGGCAGCTGGTCAAGCGCCGCTGCCCCAACGCGAGGTGGGTCATGGACCCCTTCCACGTGGTCCAGTGGATGAACGACGCGCTCGACGCCGTGCGCTGCGAGGAGTGGAACGCCGCCAGGGCCGCCGCCAGGGCCGCCAGGCCCAGGCCCGAGGGCAAGCGCGGCAGGCCTGCCAAAGGCGAGCTGCCGCCCGAGGAGGTCAGGGCGCTCGAGGAGGAGG
>NZ_JBNPLM010000067.1:0-313 GCF_050313495.1 Collinsella sp. SGI.178
CAGCACCGCGTTCTCGAGCCTGAGCCGCTCGATCAGGGCGTCCTTGTCCTCCGGGTCGATGTCGGGGTAGTCGGGGCCGTCCCCGACGAGTCGCGGCAGGTCCATTCCTCCACCGGCCCTTCCCGCGGGCTTGCGCACGTCCCTGATCCAGCGCCAGACGGACGTCTTGCCGGGCCCGCCGAGTATCTCGGTTATCTCCATGACGGTGAGCCCGGCGCCGCGAAGCGCCCTGGCCCTCTCCACCATTCTCCTACTGTATGCCATGCGGACTCCGTTCCGGACCTCAACGGTCCAACTTTTTGTCCGCAGTCCC
>NZ_JBNPLM010000068.1:0-266 GCF_050313495.1 Collinsella sp. SGI.178
GTGGTGCAGAGCATGTCCCGGAAGGGCAACTGCATCGACAACGGCGCGACGGAGCAGGTGTTCGGCCACATCAAGGACGAGTTCTTCCGCGGAAGGACGTGGCCGGACTTCGAGTCCTTCAAGGCGGACCTCGACGACTTCGTGGTCCATTGGAACACGAGGAGGCGCCAGGTTAAACTGAAGGGACTGACCCCGGAGGAGTTCCGGAGACAGTCCCTTGCGGCGTAGTTCTTATTTAAGCCGTCCAAGTTTTGGGGTGCAGTTCA
>NZ_JBNPLM010000069.1:0-266 GCF_050313495.1 Collinsella sp. SGI.178
CGCTCACGGTCGTCGCCCGCAGGCCGACCGTGAGCCTGCGGCGCGAGAGCGACGGGTGCGTGGAGTAGAGGTGGCGGCCCCTCTCGCCGACCGAGACCTTGCCCTTCTTGTCGGCGGTGCGAGAGACGTAGGTGACGCAGTCGAGGGGCTTGGCCGGCAGCCCGAGCATCGCCAGCCTGTCGGCCTCGAAGAGATCGAGCTCGCGCTCGCCCTTTATCCAGTGGGGCTTGTCGGACATGGCGAGGCTGCGCTCGAGCAGCCTGCGG
>NZ_JBNPLM010000070.1:0-264 GCF_050313495.1 Collinsella sp. SGI.178
GATTCCGGGAGGGACAGCCCCGCCTCCCTGAACTCGACCGGAGACATGTAACCCAGCGTCGAGTGGATCCTGAAGTTGTTGTACCAGTGCACGTAGTCCGAGAGCTTGGCCCGGAGCTCGCGCGTCGTGCCGAACGTCTCGCGGTGGACGAGCTCGGCCTTCAGTATCCTGTTGGTCGACTCGTCGACGGCGTTGTCGTAGGGGCAGCCCTTGGCCGACAGCGACCTCTCAATGCCGAAGGCCTCGAGCATCAGGTCGATCTCG
>NZ_JBNPLM010000071.1:0-239 GCF_050313495.1 Collinsella sp. SGI.178
GCCCTCGTGCGCCCAGATGAGGCAGCCGCGGTCGTGGTCGACGACCACCGTGACGTACTTGTGGCCCTTCTTGTACGACGTCTCGTCGATGCCGATGCGGCGCACGCCGTCGAACCTCGAGGCGCCGCGCGCGGCCTCCAGCTCGGCGTAGACGCGCCTGCACACGCCGCCCACGCTGTGCCACTCGACGCGGGCGAGCTCGGAGACCGCCGAGGCGGTGCAGCGGACCGCCAGCCACG
>NZ_JBNPLM010000072.1:0-227 GCF_050313495.1 Collinsella sp. SGI.178
AATCAAAACCACCCCTAAAAGGGGTGGTTTGCTCTTAGGGTATAACCCTTGGATTTCCGGCACGCGTCTAAAGGCGCCGGCCCTCACGGGGTTCGGGCCGCACTGCAGATTGACCCGTGGCGGGCCGGTCAAACCGGCGCTATTTACGCCCCGGCCCCCTGCCGAAGGGGTCCTCGTACTCCTTGACGCTCAGCCGGTCGAGCGCGATGTCGGCCTTCTCCTGCTCC
>NZ_JBNPLM010000073.1:0-223 GCF_050313495.1 Collinsella sp. SGI.178
GGGGAAAAATTCCTTATGCATTCAAATACACCTCTAGTTCTGGCTCCACGCTCAAGATGTGACGTAAAGTCTTCTCCGAAATTCTTGAAGGATTGAGTAGCTGGCCTACTCCATGTTTTTTGAGGTCGTCATAAGTCAATGAATCGGTTGCCATTGGTTTCAATAACGTCAATTCGACGCCCTTTGCACCGAAAGAGTAGTCCGATTTGTTTACTACAAATCG